>CAZCMI010000004.1:0-42552 GCA_964499955.1 uncultured Gammaproteobacteria bacterium | reverse complement strand
TACGTCATGCTGCACGGCGTGAACGACACGGAGCGCCACGCGGAGCTGCTGGCCGACTTCGTGCGGAAGGCGGGGCAGGTGAAGGTGAACCTGATCCCGTACAACTTCACCAACAGCGAGTTTGAAAGCACGCCGAAGGAAACCCTGGCGCGCTTCATGGCCCGCCTGGAAGAGCAGGGGGTGACGGTGACCTCGCGCCGCACGATGGGCGACGACATCGCCGCCGCCTGCGGCCAGCTGATCGTGAAGCAGGGCGCTGAAGCGGATGCCGGAGAGCGCCCGTCCGGGGCTTGAAACGTCGGGGCAAACATGCTGGAGTACCGGCGAGGAGGTGCCGCATGGCCCACGTAGAAATGAAGGAGGGCGTGGAGGTGTGCCGCACCGGTGACGTCTCCCACGGCTCACGCTGCCTCGTCCAGGGGCGGCGCGTCTGCATGGAATATTGGGGACCGCACGCACGGCATGCCCAGGTCGTCACGGTGATCGACGACGAGCTGGAACACGCGGTACTCGACGTTCATAGCGGCCGGGTCACCATCCTGGGCTACGACGTCGTGCGCTGGGACGCCGCCGCTCCCGCCGCGGGTTGGGCGTACGTCGCCGAGAGCATCCCGTGCGAACTGCCCGTCGAGGCGTTCGTGCACATCTTCGGTGAGCGCTTGCCCGCGCATCTGAAGCCTCGCCGCTGACCGGTTTCCGTCCTGTACGGCAACCGGTCTTTTTCGTCCGCGGTTTCGGACAAGCAAAAACGCCCCCGCGGGGGCGTTCCGGCCGTTAGGCCTCGGCGGCCGCCTTGGTGAGGCGGACGGCTTTTTGCTTGCGGATGCGGGCAAGGTCGACCTTGCGCTGCGCCTTCCACATGGTGCGGATCTTTTTACGCATGCCCATAAGAGAGGTGGATACCGGCCGATCATACGCGAACCGGGCGTATCGGTCAAGTCCCGTACGGGCCGCATCCCGGCCGCGCGGGTGCGGCGGGCGTATGCTATACTTTCCCCGTATGAACGAGCTTGGCGAACCGTACGTCGTCCTCTACGGGGCGGCGCTCCTGCTGTTCGGCGCGGCGGCCGTATTGGCGGCGCTGTTGCAGATCCGTCCCCAACTCGGCTGGCCGCTCACCGGCGTGCTCGGTACGCTGACCTTCCTGTTCCTCGGCCTGTTGGGGTTGGACGTCACGCGGCTGTACGCCCTGGACATGCGCCCGTCCGGTATCGCGTACCGGTGGCTGTCGTACGCGGCGGCCGTCGTACTGTTGGCCACGGCCACGGCCGTGCTCGGCGTGTTCGGGGACCGCATCGCCGGGGCGCACGGGCGAGAATACCGCGTCGCCGTGCGCGTGTGCATCGCCGCGTCCTTCCTGGCAATGGCCGGCATCGTCTTGCAACCGTTCTTGGCCATGGTCCGCTAGCCCGTAACCGCCCCGCTATGTTTTCCTTCCATGCCCGCGTCCATGAATCCGTGGCGGCCGCCGCCCTGCTCGCCGCCGGGGTCACGCTGCACGTGCTGTGGATCGGCAACCTGCTGGCCGTGCGCATTCCCGCCGTTCGGGAAACATTCACGTTGATGCCGGAACTCGGCTCCGCCTCCGGGCTGTTCTGCCTGGCCGTTGCTGCCTACGCCTTGGTGTTTTTCCCCGCGGGCGTGTGGTTCAAGGGCCGGGACTGTTCCCACGCGCGCGACCCGATCTTCTGGTTCTTCATCGCCTCCGTGGCCGCCTTCGCCCTGCTGACCATCCCCTTCGTGCACGGATTTGGCGTTGCGATGGAGGTGGCGTAAGGTACGCCCGCTATGTGCGAGATCTGCGGCCAAACGGGGAACGCCCATACGACCGGTATCGGCGCTGTCCTGGCCGTTTTCCCCATCGTCGCTTATGCGCTGCGGCGCGTGTGGCTCTCCGTGCGCGGGTTGCCCGCCGCCGTCCGTTCACTCTTCCGCCGTTCTTAGCATCGTCCCGTTATGACCTTCTCCCTCAAGAAAACCGACGTATTGGAAACCGCCTGCCACACCCTCGCGTTGTTCTGGCCGGAGGAAGGCCCGCAGGGCGCCGCCAAGGACGTCGACGACGCGACAGGCGGATATCTCTCCGCCGTGGCGAAGGAAGAACGGTTCAAAGGCGGTGCGGAGGAAACCCTGCTGGTCCGCATGGAAGGGCGTCTGCCCGCCGCGCGTGTGTTGCTCGTGGGCATGGGGCCGGAAAACCGCGTTTCGGAGGAACAGGTGCGTCTTGCGTGCGCTGCCGTCCTGAACGCCGCCAAGCATGGAGATGTTCTCATTGCCTTGGACGTTCCCGCGGCCGTGGGGCCGTTCGCCACGGCGAAAGCGGCGGCGGAAGGCGCGTTCCTGGCCATGTATCATTACGGCCATTTCAAGGAGAAGAAACACGACGGCCCTGATTCCATTACCGTCGCGGTGGCCGATGCCAAGGCCCTGCGTCCCGCCAAGGACGGCTTCGCGCTCGGCCTGCTGTTCGCCGAAGGCACCGCCCACGCGCGGGACTTGGTGAACCATCCCGGCGGGCATCTGACCCCCGCGGAACTGGCCAAGGCGGCCGAGGGATTGGTGAAGGGCAAGCCCGGCCTGTCGTTCACGTCCTTCCGCAAGGCTGAGTTGAAGAAAATGGGCGCGGGCGGCCTGCTGGGCGTTGCCCAAGGCAGCGACCACGACCCAGTGCTGGTGCACATGGTCTACAAGCCCGCCAAGAAGGCAAAGAAGCGCGTCGCCCTGGTGGGGAAGGCCGTCACGTTCGATTCCGGCGGGTTGTCGTTGAAGAACGCCTCCGGTATGGAAACGATGAAGTGCGACATGGCCGGCGCCGCCGCGGTGATCGGCGCGTTCGCCGTGCTGGACCGGATCAAGCCGAACGTGGAAGTGCACGGCATCTTCGGCGCGTGCGAAAACATGCCGTCCGGCAAGGCCCTGCGCCCCGGCGACGTGGTAAAGACCCTGAGCGGCAAGACCATCGAAATCCTGAACACCGACGCCGAGGGGCGCGTTACGCTGGCCGATTCGTTGACCTACGCGTCCCGCCAAAATCCCGACGTGATCGTGGACCTGGCGACGCTCACCGGCGCGTGCGTGGTGGCGCTCGGCGAGGAGATCACCGGCCTCATGTCCAACGACCGCACGGTGGCCGCACAGGTGAAGGCGGCCGCCGGCGAGGCGGGCGAGAACGTGTGGGAATTGCCGCTGGAACCGGCGTACAAGAAGGAAATCAAATCCGACGTAGCGGATTACAAGAACACCACCAGCCGCTGGGGCGGCACGCTCACCGCTGGCCTGCTGCTGGAGGAGTTCGTGGACGGGCGCCCCTGGGCGCATTTGGACATCGCCGGCCCGGCCTACGCCGAAAAACCGCTCAACGCCTACACCAAAAAAGGCGGCACCGGTCACGGCGTCCGCACGTTGCTGGCCTGGCTGCGGGGGATGTAACGGCCGTTGCGAACGGCCCCGCTATGGCTTTTCTCTTCCACATGGTTCCGCCCGACATGCACGGGCACGTTCTTTATCCGTTGAACGCCTTGAAAGACGTGCGGCCGGATCTGTACCAGGCGGAAGCGGCAAAGTACGAAGGGCGGGGGCGCTTGTTGACCCGCCGCATCGAACCGTTGGACTGTTTGTGGAACGACGTCCTGCATTTGACCGCCATCGAACCGGCCGTGCTGAAGGCGGCGTTGGTTGATGCGGGCGCTTCGCCCAACCCCTGGTCGTTCTACTGCATTGATCCCGCGGCCTTGGACATGCGCAACGCGATGGTCTTCTTGAGTCGTCTGCCGATGACGGAAATGGGAATCGATCCGCGGGATTTTGCGCCGTATGATCCGGCGGGCGTGGAACCGTACGCCCAAGTTCCCGAGGCGACCAAGGCGTATTACCGCGCCCGCATCGCGGAGGGCAAACGCCCGCTGTTGTTCGCCCACGCGCCGCACATCTTCTACCGCGGCCCCATCGACGTTTCTTCCTGCGAAATCGTGACTGTCTAGCGTATGCGCCCCGTGCAACACAACTACCGCAAGCTCGTGCTGGTGTGTGCGAACGTAAAGGACAACGGGAAGGAATGCTGCGGAGCCAAGGGCGGCGCGAACCTGCACGTCAAGCTGAAAGAAGCGATGGCGGCGGCCGACCCGTTGGTGCGTGTGTCGAAGACGGGCTGCCTCGGCCCGTGCGCCCAGGGCGCCAACGTCGTCATTATGCCGGACGGCCTATGGTTGGGCGGCTGCACCGAGGCGGACATTCCGGAGATCGTGCGTTTGGCCGTGGCGGGGAAGACCGACCTGCCTGACGAAGACGGCGATTTTTTGGAAACGTAAAAGCCCCCGCCGCTCGCATTGCGCGAACGACAGGGGCTGAGAGAGAACGTCCCATGCGGCATTGCACCGCGGGGGCGTTTTTAGTATCCGATGGTCCCGCCGAGAACCGGCAGGTTCCGAACGTACCAGCCCGTCGCGTTCTGGCCGGTGTTATCGTCTCCCCAAAGGAGCGAGACGAGCAGGTCGCCGCCATACGGCAGCTGACTCTCCGACGGGATGTCCAGTCGGATGGAATCGTCCATGGCGGCGGAAGCGCCGGTGGTGTCCAAGCGGACAGCGTAGGTCTTGGTTTGACCTGCGCCGATTTCTTCCACACCGGACGTCCCGGCCTCGAAGTCCACCTGTGCGTAGCCCAGGCGTGCGTTGGCGTTTTCGCCATCGCAGATCCTGCCGTCCTCGGCGTAGAATGCCCACGCCCCGAGCAAGTTGGACGGCTCGGACCGGTCGTAGACCTGCCACTTGTTCTCCTGCCCGAGATTGGTGCAGGAGTTCCACTCCGTTCCTTCCGCCACTGTGGCGTTCTGGGAAGACGTCACCCGGAACGTCAGCTTCTTCAGGTCCACGTACCCGCGGGAGTCCGCCGTCACGTTGAAGAGCAAGACTTCTCCTCCCCGATGGAAGAAAAGCCCGTATCTGTCGCCTTTCCCTTTGGAATTCCCTAGGAAACACGCGGCATATACGGACCTTTTTGGGCTTTTGTCAATCGATGGCCGTACTGCTCCGCCCCGCAGTTTCCACGAAAAACACGGCCGTGAAGCCGTGTTTTGTCTTCTCGCATTTAGGCCTTGCCGAGCGTTTTGCCGCCCTTCTTCCAGTCCATCGGGCAGAGTTCGCCGGTTTGCAGGGCTTCCAGCACGCGCAGGGTTTCGTCCACGCTGCGGCCGACGCCGAGGTCGTGGTACAGCGCGTAGCGCAGGATGCCTTCCGGGTCGATGATGAAGGTGCCGCGCAGCGCGATGCCTTTTTCCGGGATCAGCACGCCGAAGTCGCGGGCCATGGTGCGGGCCATGTCGGAGAACAGCGGGTATTTCAGCTCGCCCAGTTCCTTCAGCCAGGCCTTGTGCGAGTGGACGGAGTCCGTGGACCCGCCGATCACGTCGGCGTTCAGGGCCTTGAATTCCTCCATGCGGCTGGAGAACGCGGTGATTTCCGTGGGGCAGACGAAGGTGAAGTCCAACGGGTAGAAGAACAGCACCAGCCATTTGCCCTGGTAGTCCTTGCGCGACAGGGACTTGAACGAGCCGTCGGGCATGCAGCATTCGGTTTCGAAATGCGGGGCTTCGCGGCCGACCTGGGCGATTTGCGGCGCGTGGAGGTTGGATTCGGACATAGGGAAGTGTGGAGTAAGTAGATGACGACGGGCGGCTAGAGCGTCCAGCCGCGGACCTTGAGGTACGCCTCCTCAGCCTTCTTCCAGTCGAGGTTTTTCCAGAACGCGGCGATGTAGGCGGCTTTGTCCGCGCCGTAGTCGATGAAATACGCGTGTTCGTAGCAGTCGAGCACCAGCACGGGAATGCAGCCCCACACGCCGCCCTGGTTGTGGGCGTCGGCATTGTAGTGCTTCAGCCGCCCGGCCTTCAGGTCCCAGGCGACGACGGACCAGCCGCGCGCGGCCATGCCGCAGGCCGACAGGTAGGCGACGGCGTTTTCCATCGAGCCCCATTTTTCGGCCAGGGCTTTGGAAAGTTCCGGCGCTTCGGCCGGGTCGCCGTTTCCGCCGAGCACGTCGAAGTACCATTCGTGCAGGTAGACGCCGTTTACAGCGAAGGTTTCCGCGCTTTTCAGCCCGCGGAGTTCGGAATACGTGGCGTTGCCGGCGGCGGTGCCGGAGCGGGCGAGTTCCCGCAGCTTATCGCCGATTTCCTTCGATTTGGCGACGTAGCCGGCGTAGAGTTTGTCGTGGTGGATTTCCAAGGTCTTGGCGGAAATGCCGTCCAAGGGCTTGGAGAACGGAAGCGGTTTTGGTTGAAGATCGGAGGTCATAGGCGTACGGGATGGTCAAAAACCATCCGCATGCGTATTCTAACAGCGTTATGTCTTCGCGCAACCGGTGGATTCTTTTCTTCGTTGTCGTCGCCGTGGGGGCGGGCGCCATCATCGCGTTCCAATACGAGTGGTATCGGACGGCGGCCCCTGCGCCGGACGCCTCATTCGCTGTTGGTGAGCGACCGCACGTGCGTGCGGCGGACATCCTGCCGTCGGGTCCTGTGGCGGGCGGCATGCCGGCCATCCATACGCCGTCGTTTGAAACGGTGTGGGCGGCCGACCAGTATTTGCGCGACGCCGGTTTGGGCATCGACGTCGAGGTGGACGGGCGCCGTCGCTTCTATCCGTACCAGGTGCTTGCGTGGCACGGCGTGGTGAACGACACGCTGGGCGGCGTGGACTTGGCCGTGACGTTCTGTCCGTTGTGCCAAGGCGCCGCTGTGTATCAACGCCCGACGAGCGGCGACACGATGCGTTTGGAAACGGCAGGGAAGGTGTGGAACGGCAATACCGTTTTGGCCGACGTTGGGACGGGTTCGTTGTGGGTGCAGGCGAGCGGGGAAGCGGTGGACGGGACGTTGGCGGGCATGCGGTTGGAGCCGTATCCGTTCCGCGTGGTGCCGTGGCGCCGGTGGAAGGCCGCCTATCCCGACGGGCAGGTGCTGCGCCGCCCCTCGGCCGCGGCGCGCGACTACACGCTGGACCCGGCCCTGGCCTGGACGCACGGCCCCGCGTTGCCGTTTCCCGTGGCGCGCACGGACGTCCGTTTGGCAATGAAGACGCCCGTGGTGGGCGTGCAAGCCGGCGTGGCGCGGCGGGCGTATGCCGTTCCGGACACGGCGCCGTTGGGCGTGGTGGATGATATGTTGGACGTGGACGGTACGTCGGGCAGCGTCCCCATCACGCTGTGGTTCGACGCCGAAGGGTTCGCCGTGGTGTTCGAACGGACGTTGGCGGACGGGCGCGTGCTATCGTTCTTCCAACGGCCCGGCGGGGCGGTGGAAGACCGCGAAACCGGCACCACCTGGCTGCGCGACGGCACGGCGTCCCTCGGCCCCTTGCGCGGCCGCGCGCTGAAGCCCGTCGCTGCCCGGCCCATGCTCTGGTCCTGCTGGTCCGGCGCCCATCCCGACACGGACGTGTACGCGCTGCCGTAACCTCTTCCTTCTATGCCCCTCTACGTCGTCGCCACGCCGATCGGCAACCTGCAGGACGCCAGCCCGCGCGCGTTGGAAACCCTGCGCGCGGCGGACGCCATCGTCTGCGAGGACACGCGCGTCACGGCCAAACTCCTGGCCGCCAACGGCATCCAGCGGCCGCTGCTTTCGCACCATCACCATTCCACGCAGGACAAAACGGCAGACATCATCGAGCGCCTGGGCAACGACGAAACGCTCGCCCTGGTGACGGACGCGGGCACCCCCGCCATCTCCGACCCCGGCGGCATGCTGGTGCGCGACGTCTACGCGGCGCTCGGCGAGGACGTGAAGATCATCCCGATCCCGGGGCCGTCGGCGTGCATCGCGGCGCTGTCCGTCTCCGGCTTCCCGGCGGACCGCTTCGTCTTCCTCGGCTTCCCGCCGCACAAGAATGGCCGCCAAACGTACTTCAAAGAATTGGCCGCCCGCCCCGAAACCGTCGTCTTCTACGAAAGCACGCACCGCATCGAAAAGACGTTGGAACAACTCGGCGCCGTCATCGGCGACCGGCCGCTCGTGGTGTGCCGCGAACTGACCAAGCTGCACGAGACGATCTATCGCGGCACCGCTGCGGAAATCTTGGCCGCGCTTGCGGCCACCAGCATCAAAGGCGAATTCGTGATCGTCGTAGGGCCGTACGTGCGCGCGTGAAGCCGTGGCCTTTTTCGCGCCGTTTCGGTAGGATTGCCGCATCATCCGCTATGTCCAAGTACTACCTCACCACCACCTTGCCGTACGTGAACGCCGACCCGCACATCGGTTTCGCGCTGGAAATCGTGCAGGCCGACGCCCTGGCGCGCTACCGCCGCCTGCTCGGTGACGACGTGATTTTCAACACCGGCACGGACGAGCACGGGCAGAAAATCTACGAGAAGGCCAAGGAAGCCGGCATGGACACGCAGGCGTATTGCGACCGGTTCGCCGCCCGGTTCGACGGCCTCAAGCAGGGGCTCAACCTCACCTACACGCACTTCATCCGCACCACCGACCCGGCGCACGTCGCCGCCGCGCAGGAGTTTTGGCGCCGCTGCGACGCCGCGGGCGACATCTACAAAAAGCAGTACCAGGTGAAGTACTGCGTGGGCTGCGAGTTGGAGAAGACGGATTCCGAGCTGGTCGACGGCCGCTGCCCGGTCCATCCCAAGTTGGAAGTCGAATTGCGCGACGAGGAAAATTATTTCTTCCGCTGGTCGAAGTATGAGGCCGCGCTCAAGGCGCACTACGCCGCGCAGCCCGACTTCGTTGTGCCGTCGGGGCGCTTCAACGAAATCAAGTCCTTCGTGGACGGCGGCCTGCAGGACTTCAGCATCTCCCGCCTGAAGGCGAAAATGCCCTGGGGCATCGAGGTGCCTGGCGACCCGGACCACGTCATGTACGTCTGGTTCGACGCCTTGGTGAACTATATTTCCACGCTCGGCTGGCCGAAGGAGGACGGCGAGTTCGCTGCGTTCTGGCCCGGCGTGCAAGTGGCGGGGAAGGACAACCTGCGCCAGCAGTCCGCCATGTGGCAGGGCATGTTGTTGTCCGCTGGATTGCCGCTCTCGAAGCAGATTTTCATCCACGGTTTCATCACGGTGGAAGGGCAGAAGATGAGTAAGTCGCTCGGCAACGTCGTCAATCCGTACGATCTTGTTTCCGCCTACGGTGCGGATGCTACGCGGTATTACTTGTTGGGCGTGCTGCCTTCGTACAATGATGGCGACTTTTCCAAAAAGTTGTTCGAGGAGACGTACGCCGTGCGGTTAGCCAACGGCATCGGCAACCTGGCCGCGCGCGTGACGACGATGGCGGGCAAGTTCTGCGACGGGAAGGTTCCCGCACCCGCGCCGGATCGTTTCGACACGCACGGCCTGTGGCACCGCTACCATGCCGCGTTGAACGAATACCGCTTCGACGAAGCCGTGCGGGCGGCCGAGGAATTGATTACGGCCTGCAACCAAGCCATCGACGTGGAAGCGCCGTGGAAGAAGGCCAAGGTGGGCGAGGACGTCGGCCCGTTCATGTATCAGCTGTTGGAAGCGCTGCGCCACGCCGGGCTGATGCTGTTGCCGGTCATTCCCGAAGCGGCGGGGAAATTGCTGGCCCAGCTGGGCGTGCGCGTTGAGGACGCCGTGCTGCCGCGCGACGCCGCCTGGGGCGGCTTGCAGGAAGGAACGCCGGTGGAAGCGGGCGTGATCCTGTTCCCGCGCCTGGAGCCGCGCGCCTAATCGTCATTTCACTCCGCCTCTTTCATCTCGGCCGCATGTCCTGGATCGACATCAACCTGCTCGTCCTGATCGTCGGCTTCACAGTCGTCGGGTTTGCCGTCGGGTTCGTCCAAATGGCGGGGAATCTGCTCGGGACGATCATCGGCATCGTGCTTGCCAGCCGGTTGACGGGCACGGTGGCGGGCTGGGTCGGCGCCGCGGAAGCGGGCTGGGCGCGCGTGACCGTCTTCCTGGTGTTGTACGGCATCGTGTCCGGCCTGTTCGGCCTGGTCACCTGGGTGGCAAGCATGGCGTTCGGCCTGGTGAAACTTGTGCCGCTCGTGCCGACCGTGAACCGCTTGCTGGGGGCCGTGCTGGGCGCCGCGGCGGGCGTGGTGACCGTCGGGGCGGCCTTGTTCGTCGCCGGGCAATTGCTGCCGCCGGAAACCGTCCGTTCGGCCATCGAAACGTCGGTCGTGGCCGGCCCGCTCGTTTCGCTCATGCGCCTTTCCACCTTCCTGCTGCCGGAGGCGTTGCGCGTCATCCAGGATTAATCCCGTTATGCTCATCGACACCCATTGCCACGTCAGTTTCGAAGCGTACAAAAGCGACGCCGACGCCGTTGTGCGGCGGGCATTGGAGACAGGCGTGAAGATGGTCACCGTCGGCACGCGCTTGGAGACCAGCCGCGCGGCCGTCGCCTTCGCCGAGGCACATGAAGGCGTGTGGGCCACGGTCGGGCTGCATCCGGGCCACGTGCATGCGCAGGATTTCGTGGACAAGAACGAAGTACCGGCTGACGCCGTCGCCGCCGGGCATACGGCCGAGGCCTTCGACCCGGGGGCGTACCGCGCCCTGCTGGCCCATCCCAAGGTCGTGGCGGTGGGGGAATGCGGGCTGGATTATTACCGTCCGCCCGTCAACGCCGCCGATGACTCCTGGAAAGAGGAACAGAAAGCCGCTTGCGCCGCACAGTTGAAACTGGCGAGCGAGGCGGGCAAGCCGGTGGTCATCCATTGCCGCGACGCCCACGCGGACCAAGCCGCCCTGCTGCGAACCGAAATCGCCGCGGGCGGTCTGGCTCGGCGCGGCGTCATCCATTGCTTCACCGGCACGGCCGAGGAAGCGGCGATGTACGCGGAGCTGGGGTTCTTCGTGGCGTACGGCGGCATCATCACCTTCGGCAAGAACGTCGCGGAGGCGGCCGCCCAGGTGCCGCTCGAACAAATCGTGCTCGAAACCGACGCGCCGTACCTTGCCCCCGCGCCGCACCGCGGCAAACGCAACGAACCGGCGTACGTGGTGGAAGTCGCCCGCAAACTCGCCGCGCTCAAGGGAGTCCCCATGGAAGAAATCGCCCGCGCCACAACGGCGAATGCCCAGCGCCTGTTTGGTATCACCGCATAAAAACACCGCCCGTCCGGAGGCGACCGAGTGTGGTCGGCGCGCCAGTTTACACTGTCCCCGCTATCCCGCGCGCGCCCGCTGCCGCGCTTGTACGCCCCTCCACTATGGCCAACCTGCTTGAGAACGCCAACCCCGAACAGACCGCCGCCATCACCCACCGCGAGGGCCCGCTCATGATCGTGGCCGGGGCGGGGACGGGCAAAACCAGCGTCATCACCCAGCGCATCGCCTGGCTGATCGAGCAGGGCCTGGCCAAGCCGGAAAACATCCTCGCCTTGACCTTCACGGATAAGGCCGCGGGCGAAATGGAAGAGCGCGTGGACCTGCTGCTGCCCTACGGGTACGTGGACATGCAGATTTCCACGTTCCACGCCTTCGCCGAGAGCGTCCTGCGCGCGTACGGCGTGGACATCGGCCTCGCGCGGGACTTCACCCTGCTGTCGGAACTCGACGCCTGGCTGCTCACGCGCCAGCACTGGGACCGTTTCCGGCTCGACTACTACCGCCCGATGGGCAACCCCACCAAGTACCTGCGCGGGCTGCTTTCGCATTTCTCCCGCGCCAAGGACGCCGCCATCACCCCGGCCGCGTACCGCGCCTTCGTGGAAGGGCAGACGCACGAGGACCCGGAAGAACGGGCGCGCGCCCTGGAACTGGCCGGCGCGTACGAAACCTACCAGGCCATCCTCCAGGAGAACGACGCTTGCGACTTCGGCGACCTGATGGTGTACCTGCTGGACCTGCTGCAACGCCGCCCGCGCGTTTTGAAGGCCGTGCGCGAGCGCTATTCCTACGTGCTGGTGGACGAGTTCCAGGACACCAACCGCGCGCAGTACGAAATCGTGAAGCTGATCGCCGCGCCGAAGAACAATCTGACCATCGTCGGCGACGACGACCAGGCGATCTACAAGTTCCGCGGCGCCTCCATCGAAAACATCCTGCGCTTCGCCGAGGACTATCCCGACGCCAAGAAAATCGTCCTGACCCGCAACTACCGTTCCGTGCAACCGATTTTGGACCGGGCGCACGGCTTCATCCAGGCGAACAACCCGCGCCGCCTTGAGGCCAGCGACCCGACGCTCAACAAAAAACTCTGTTCCGAAAAGGCCGGGGAAGGGAACGTCGAGCATTTGCATTTCGCCTCGCTGGAAGAAGAGGCCGAAGGCGTGGCGGCAAAAATCCTCGAACTGAAGGCCTGCCATCCCGACGCCGCGTGGAGCGACTTCGGCATCCTGGTGCGCGGCAACGACGCCGCCCGGCCGTTCCTCGGGCCGCTGGAACGCGCGGGCATTCCGTACCAGTTCATGGCGCTTTCGGGGCTGTACACCAAGCGTTCGTTGTTGGATTTGATGGCGTACGTGCGCGCCGTCAACGACCCGTACGACGGTCCCAGCGCGTACCGCCTGCTCACCCTGCCGATGCACGGCATCCCCATGCGCTGCGTCGCCGAGGCGTCGCACCAGGCCGCCCGTGCGGGCAAACCGTTGTTGGACGCCTGCCAGGCCGGGTTGTCTTCCGATTTGTTCCCGCCCGACGTGGCGGAGCGCGTCGGCGGACTGCTGGCGTTTTTGGACCGCATGCGCGAGGAAGCGGCAAAGATGCGCGTCACGGAACTGTTTCTGACGGTGGCCAAGGAAAGCGGCTACCTCGCCTGGTTGAACGCCCGGCCGGAGCAGGAAAAGCGCGACGAGTTCCGCTACCTGCAGCAATTCTACGAACGCCTGAAGCGATTTGAAGAACGCCAGGACGACCCGAAGTTGCGGCATTTCCTGGAGGAGTTCCGCCACGAACGGGACGCCGGCGAGGACGGCGCCTTGGGCCAAGACGTGGAAGCCGGCCCCGACGTGGTGAAGATCATGACCGTCCACGGGTCCAAAGGGTTGGAGTTCCGCTTTGTGTTCGTCGTGTCTTTGGTGGACCGCAAGTTCCCGGCCCAGGCCCGCGCGGAGGCGCTGCCGCTGCCCGACGGGTTGGCGAAAAAGGCGGCCGAGGAAGCGCCCAACGACCACCTGGAAGAAGAACGCCGCCTGTTCTACGTGGCCGTCACGCGCGCCAAGGAGCATCTGTATTTCACGTCGGCCGAGGATTATGGCGGCGCGCGCAAACGCAAACTGTCCCGCTTCCTTGTGGAGTTGGGGTACGGCGACGCAGCTGCCCGCGCAAGCGAACGCCCGCCGTTGGAGCCGGCTCCCGCCGCGGCTCCGCAAGAAGGGGACATCGTGATCGAAGTCCCCAAGCAATTTTCCTTCACCCAGCTGGCGGCCTTCGCCACCTGCCCGTTGCAGTACAAATTCGCCCACGTCTACAAAATCCCGATCTTCGGCAGTTACACCATGTCCTTCGGCAAGACGATGCACTACGCCCTGCAACGCTTCTTCGAAACATGGATCGAACGAACGACGGGGGTGGCGGCCGGGGCGATACTCGTCGAAGAAGGGCTGCCCGTTTCCCTCGCCGAACTGGAAGCGTTTTATGCCGAAGGATGGCAGGACGATTGGTACAAGAACGACGCCGACCGCGAGGCGTACCGGGAGAAGGGTCTCGCCAGCTTGCGCGGCTATTACGCCACGCTCGCGGCGAACCGCCCGGAGCCGTTGTCCTTGGAGCAGGGCTTCACGGTGAAAATCGGCGGAGCCGTGCTGAAGGGCCGCATCGACCGCATCGACCGGTGCGAAGGCGGCGTGGAAATCATCGACTACAAGACCGGCACGCCCAAGACGGAAGACGACATCAAGAAGGACGTTTCGAAGCGCGAGCAGCTGTACCTGTACCAGATCGCCGTGCGCGACGTGCTGGGCCTGGACGTGAAGAAGCTGACGTTTCATTATTTGGAGGACAACTCCCGCGTGTCGTTCCTCGGCTCGCCGGAGCAGCTGGCCAAGTTCGAGGAGGACGTGGCTTCGCGCGTGGCCGCCGTCAAACGCGGCGTGCTCGACCCGACGCCCGGCTTCCACTGCCGGTTCTGCGACTTCAAGGACATTTGCGAATTCCGCGCCAAAGAATAACCGTATGCGCTCCCGATCCCCTCTTCCCATTAGCGCCCTGCTCGGCACGGCCGTGAAGCGCGCCGGCATCGAGCGGGAAGTGACGCTGGCGCAAATCATCGAGGCCGCCAACGACGCGGTGGCCGCCTTGCTGCCGCCCGGCCGCCAGGCCGACGCGCGTGCCCAGTCCCTGCGCGACGGCGTGTTGACCGTCCTCTGCCGCCACGCCTCCGCCGCGCAACTCGTCACCCGCCAAGCCGCCGCCATCGTGGATGCCGTGAAGCGCGCCGCCCCGAAAGCGGACATCCGCCGCGTGCTCGTGCGCGTCGCCCCCGGCGCGGCCAAGCCGTCCGGTATGATAGAATAAGGCCATGACCTTCCGCGATTACCTCATCGCCATGGCCGTCGGCACCGTGGCCGCGTGGGCGGCGTTCGGCGTCGTCGTCACGTCCATCGACCCGCTGCGTTCCGGCCTGCTCGGTTTCTTGTTGTTTTACGCCACCCTCGTTTCCGCCGCCACGGGAACGCTCGCCATCATTGGGTCGGCCGTGCGCGCGCGGTTCCGCCCCAGCGACGTCATTTCCCGCCAAGTGGCGCGCGCGTTCCGCCAGGCCGTGCTGCTTTCCTTGTTGCTGGCGGCATGCCTGCTGCTGCTTTCCGCCGGGTTCTTCCGCCCGTGGACCGGCCTGCTGCTGGTGCTCGCCGCCGCCCTGGTGGAATTGGCCTTTCTCAGCGCCCAGCGCGGCCGTGCATAGCGGCGCATTCCACCGGAAAAACCGCCCTTGCGCCGGGTATTTTTGATTGCTACAGTCGGCCGAGACCCGCCCCTTAGTCCTCCCCATCCCACCCGTGTGCTCAACCGCATTCTCGGCAAATTCTCGAAGGACCTTGGCATTGACCTCGGCACGTGCAACACCCGCGTGTTCAGCGGAGACAAGGGCATCGTCGTCCAGGAACCGTCCGTCGTGGCGGTAAACACGCGCACGGACCAGATCGTCGCCGTCGGCGTGGACGCCAAGGACATGATCGGCAAAACGCCGCCGCACATCCAAGCCGCCAAACCGCTCAGCAAGGGCGTCATTTCCGATTTTGAAATCACGGAAAAGATGCTCAAGCACTTCGTAGACAAGGTCCACGCGGAATCCTTCACGATCATCCCGCGGCCCCGCATCGTGATTGGCGTGCCGTTGGAAACCACGGAGGTGGAACGCAAGGCCATCGAGGACGTCGTTACGTCCGTCGGCGCGCGCGAGGCCTTCCTGGTGGAGAATCCCATGCTGGCCGCCGTGGGCGCGCGGTTGCCGGTGACGGACGCCGTCGGCACCATGATCGTCGACTTGGGCGGCGGCAAAACGGAAATCGCCGTGTTGTCCCTGGGCGGCGTGGTCACGTGGAAGTCCCTGGCCGTGGCGGGGGACGAACTGAACCGCAACATCATCCAGTACGCCCGCGACGTCTTCAACCTGCTGCTGGGCGAAAAGAACGCCGAGCAGGTAAAAATTCGCGTCGGCTCCGCCTTGCCGGGCGAAGAACCCATGCAGATGGAAATGCGCGGCCGCGACCTGATTACCGGCCTGCCGAAGGAAATCATCGTCAACGACGGCCAGATCCGCGAGGCCATGCAGCGGTCCGTCGGCATCATCATCGACAACGTGAAGGCCGCCTTGGAAAACACGCCGCCGGAGCTGGTGGCGGACATTTACGAACGCGGCATCATCCTGACGGGCGGCGGCTCGCTGCTGCGCGGCCTGGACCAGCTCATTTCCCGCCAGGCCCAGATTCCGGTGCGCGTGGCCGAAGACCCGATGACCTGCACCGTGCGCGGCGCCGGCGCCCTGCTCGAACAGCCGGACGTCCTCCGCGACATGGCCTTGCCGTCCACCCGCACGGGCGGGATTGTGTAACGGTCTGCACAACGCCGACCGACCCGATATCATCTGACAACCTTGGGCGGAGGATCTACGCGGCTCCCAACTCAGAGATCCGACGACCATGAGGGAGGCCGACGTGAAGGAGGCCGAACCGGGTTGGAAGAGGATGTCGGGTCGGGAGGCGTGTGAATGAAATCATTCTTTAGACGCTCCGTATGTCCACGCGCCCCACGTCCGACCGGCGGAAACGGAACGCCGCGCTTCTCGTCGTCGTGCTCGTGCTGGCGGCGTTGTTTCCGTTGCGCCGCGTCGTCGGCCATCTCCAACGTCCCTTCGCCGAAGCCGGCACGTGGATCGCCCAGTCCACGTTCGGCTTTTTTGATCCGGCGTCGGCGTCGTCCGCGCGGGTGGCGGCCCTGGAAGCCCAACGGGCGGCCCTCGCCCGGGACGCGGTGGAACTCCTCCGTTTGCAGGAAGAAAACGCCGATTTGCGCCAACGCCTGTCCTTCGTGGAGCGGGGCGGAGCGCGTGTGGTGACGGCGGCGGTGACGGGCCGGTCCGTCGGCGTGCACGCATACGCGTTCACCATCGACCGCGGAACGCGCGACGGCGTGGGCGTGGGCATGCCGGTGGTGGTGGAAAACGGCGTTCTGGCGGGGAAGGTGACGGCCGTAACGGCATCAACCGCCACGGTATCCGCCCTGACGGACCGCGGCCTGCCGGTGGCCGTGTCCCTGTTGAACGGTGCGCGCACCATCGGGGTGGCGCAGGGCCTGGACGGCACCTTGCTCGCCGTCGGCTACGTGCCGAAGGAAGAAATGATACGGGTCAACGATCTCGTGGTAACATCGGGGTTGGAGGACGCCGTTCCCAGCGGCTTGCTGGTGGGCGTGGTCAATGCCGTCGAGTCCCGGGAAACGGAACCGTTCCAGCGGGCCATCGTCGAGCCGTTGGCCGACGTCCGGCGCATTTCCAGCGTCACCGTCATTCTCGGCCGCGCGGCCGACGCCCACGACCCGGCCCTATGACCATCGTCACGCCCGCGCGCGTCGTGCTGGTCTTCCTCGGCGGCCTGCTCGCCGCCTGCCTGGAAACGGGCCTGGTGGCGGCCGTGCCCGGCCCGCTGCGCTTCCTGCCGTTCGTACTGGCCGTCGGCGTGTACCTGACCCAGTCCCGTTCCTTGCCCGCCGGCCCGTGGCTGATCGCCGGGTTCGGCCTGTTCCTGGACGGGTTCGGCCTCGCGTCCGTTCCGTTCCAAACGGGGGCGTACGCGCTGGCGGCCGTCGCGGCGGCCGTTTCCTCGCGCGAGCTGTTTTCCAACCGTTCGCTTTCCGGCCTGCTCGGGTGCGGCCTGCTCGCTTGGGCGACGCACGCGCTCGTGCAGACCGCCGTTTGGTTCGTCGCGGGCCTGGACGACCCGATGCAGCCGCCATGGGGCGACTACGCCTGGTGGCTGGTCTGGCGCCTCGCCTTGCTCTCGCTTTCCTTGGCCGTCCTGTATTACGCCGTTCCGCGCCGCACGCGCCTCAGCATGCAGCGATAATCCGCCCCTTCCGCCCCTTCCGCCCGCTCCGTCATGTCCCGTTCCGATTCTCCCATCTTCGTCATCGCCAACGACGGCCGGCTCGGCTCCGTCCGGTCTTCGTCGTCGCTCAAGGCCATCGACGAATCCGTCACGCGGACGGGGTGGGAAGTCGCCTCGCGCCGCGACACGCTCGGTTCGCCCGTGCCCATGCGCCGGTTCCGCGCCGCGGCCGTCGTCGTCTGCGCGACGTTCCTGCTGCTGGTCGGTCGGGCGGCGCATTTGCAAGTGGTGGAAGGCGCGTCGTACCGCGCCCAGGCGGACCGCAACCGCGTGCAAACCCGCGTCATTCCCCCGCCGCGCGGCTCCGTCTTCGACCGGTTCGGCATGCCGTTGGCGGTGAACGTCCCCACCTTCGCCCTCACGCTCGTGCCGTCGGCCTTGCCCCGCGTTTCGGCGGAAGACCCGCCGGAGCGCCAGGAAGAAACCCGGGCGGAACGGGAGCGCATCCTCGCCCGCGCCGGCGCCTTGGCGGACCTGGCCCCGGAAGACATTGAAACCTTCATCGAGGAATTCGCCGCCTCGCCGCGCGAGGCCATTCCCGTGGCCCGCGGCCTGTCGTATGAAACGGCCATGCGCCTGGCGGTGGAATTGCCGCATCTGCCCGGCTTCGCCGTGGAAACGTCCACGCTGCGTTCGTACGACACGTCGTCCGCCACCATCGGCCACGTACTCGGCTACACCGGTTCCATCAGCGCCGCGGAACTGGCGGCCCTGCGGGAGCAGGGGTACCGGCCCACCGACGCGGTGGGGAAGGTGGGATTGGAAAAAAGCGCAGAAGACGTGCTGCGCGGCGTGCCCGGACGGACGGCCGTGGAAGTAAACGCGAGCGGCGGTGAGATGCGCTTAATCGACAAGAACGACCCCGTTCCGGGAACGGACGTCACCCTGGCGTTGGACCTCGCGTTCCAGCGGTACGCGGAGGAACGGCTGCGGCCGGCGTTGGAAGCGTCGCAGGCCCGCAAGGCGTCCATCGTCGCCATTGACCCGCGCGACGGCGGGATACGCGCCCTGGTCAGCTGGCCCGCGTACGACCCGAACCTCTTCGTGAACGGCGTGGACGCCGCCACCTACCGCGCGCTGACCGAGGACCCGGACCACCCGTTGTTCCCGCGCGCCGTGGCCGGCGAATTCCCGTCCGGTTCCACCTTCAAGCCGTTCGTCGCCTACGCGGCCCTGCGCGAAGGGATCATCACGGAACGCACGAGTTTCCTGTCCACGGGCGGCGTGCGCGTGGGCGTGTGGTTTTTCCCGGACTGGCGCGTGGGCGGGCACGGCATGACGGACGTCCGCAAGGCCATCGCCGAGTCCGTCAACTCGTTCTTCTACATCATCGGCGGGGGATTGGACGCCGTTACCGGCCTGGGCGTGGACCGCATCACGGCCTACGCGCGGCAGTTCGGCTTCGGGAAGGAAACCGGCGTGGACCTGCCGTACGAAGCCGACGGATTCCTGCCGTCCCGCACGTGGAAAGAGGAGGCGAAGGGCGAGCGCTGGTACGTGGGCGACACCTACCACCTGTCCATCGGCCAGGGGGATTTCCTGGCCACGCCGCTGCAGATGGCCGCCGCCACCGCCATTGTCGCCAACGGTGGAACGCGCGTGACGCCGCGGCTGGTGGAACGCGCGGGCGGGGAACCGGTTCCGTGGACGCCGGTGGACGGGGACCCGTTCGACGCCCACGCCCTGAACGTGGTGCGGCAGGGCATGCGCCAGACCGTCACCGACGGCAGCGCCCGTTCGCTCAACGCCTTGCCCCGCGCCGTCGCGGGGAAGACGGGCACGGCCCAGCCCGGCGGCAACGTGCCCACCCACGCCTGGTTCGTGGGCTTCGGCCCGTACGAAGATCCGGATCTCGCCATCGCCATCCTGATCGAGAACGGCGGGGAAGGGTCCTCCGTGGCCGTCCCGCTCGCCAACGACCTGTTCGCCTGGTGGTTTGAACATCGCACCCCGTAACCCTATGCGCCGCTTCCTCTCCATTCTTGCCCTGGCCATCGCGTTCGTTGGTTTTGCGTTCCCGCCCGCCGCGTCCGCCCAAATCGACGACGGCTTCCCGCCGCACGGCCGGTCCCGCAGCGTCGAGGCGCGGGTCATCACGGTGGAACGGGATTGGACGGTGGACGAAAAGCGCCAGATGATTTTCCGCGCCGTGGACGAAACCGGTGCGGAATATCGCGTGGATACCACGGAAGGGTACGTCGAAGGCCTGCGCTACGACGTCAAACGCGGCACGCGCGTCATCCTGGAAGTGAACGAAGGCCCCGAGGGCGACGTCGAGGCCTTCCTGGCGGACGTGGTCCGTACGCGCGGCCTGCTCGGCGTGTTCCTGATCTTCTGCGCGCTGGTGGTGGCCGTGGGGTATTGGCGCGGGCTGTTCGCTCTGGCGGGGCTTGGCCTGACGCTCGGCATCCTGTTCGCCTTCGTTTTCCCCCGTATTCTGGCGGGCGGCAACCCGTTGTTGACCACCGCCGTGGGCGGCGTCATCATCCTGGCGGTGAACATGCACCTGTCGCACGGATTCTCCCGCCGCACCTTCGTAGCCTTCCTCAGCACCTTCGGCGGGCTGCTCGTCGCCCTGCTCGCCAGCGTCGTCTTCGTGAAATTCGCCTTCCTGTCCGGCCTTGCGTCGGAAGAAGCCAACTTCCTGTTCTGGCGCTTCGGTTCGACCGCCTATCCGCAGGGCATCCTGCTGGCCGCCATGCTGCTCGGCGCCATCGGCGTCTTGGACGATATCGCCGTCACGCAGACGGAAACCGTGGCCGAACTCAAGCACGCCAACCCCGCGCTCACGTCCCGCGACCTGTATACGCGCGCCATGCGGGTGGGCCGCCACCACATCGCGTCCACCGTGAACACGCTGGTGCTGGCGTATGTGGGCGTGTCGATGCCGCTGTTCCTCCTGTTCCTTTCCATGCCGGACATCACCGTGAGCCAGTTCCTGAACACGGAACAAGTGGCGGAGGAAATCGTCCGCACGCTCGCCGGCACGTCGGCACTCATCCTCACCGTGCCCCTGGCCACCTGGCTGGCCGCCCTCACCGCCCGCGGCGACGCCGGCTGGCTGGAAGAAGGGAAAGGCGGCGGACACGGGCCCCATCACGCGCATGTCCACGGCGCTTGACACGCCTCCGCACGGCCCGTACATTGGAGGTTAAGAAACGTGTCCCGACCTCGTGGCGTCCGCGCTGCGGGTCCTTTTTTTCGGAACCCTCTCAAGCACACAGCCATCGCATATGCCTACCTACATTTCCGCCGAAGGGCTGGAAAAACTGAAGCAGGAATTGGAAGACCGCCGCGCCAAAACGCGCGGCGAAATCGCGGAGAAGATCAGCGCGGCCAAGGAACTCGGCGACCTGTCCGAGAACTTCGAATACCAGGAGGCGAAGGAACAGCAGGGCCAAAACGAATCGCGCATCGTGGAACTGGAAGGCATGATCCAGGACGCCGTGCTGGTGGAACAGCAAACCGGCGGCAGCACGATTACGCTCGGCTCCCGCTTCACCGTGGAAACCGGCAAGGCAAAGAAGCAATTCGAAATGGTCGGTTCCGCGGAAGCCGATCCGCTGCAGGGCAAGATCAGCAACGAATCGCCCATCGGCCAGGCCTTCATCGGCCGCGGCGAAGGCGAGAAGGTCGAAGTGACCGTCCCCTCCGGCACCATTTCCTACAAGATTTTGCAGATTGAATAAGCCGCGGGGTGCGAGGTGCGCCCATTGACCAAGCGGCCCCGCGACCGATAAAATACGGCCATTCGGCTGTATTTTTTCTTGCCCTTATGAACGAGGAATCCGCCCGCCTGCATCGGCTTGAGACGTTGAAAACCGCCGGTTTGGACCCGTATCCGGCCCGCGTGGAGCGCACCCATACCGTCGCCGCGTTTTTGGAGGCGTTCGACGGCATGCTGGAAACCAAGGGGGAAGCCGTCCTGACCGGCCGCCTGCGCACCGTCCGCAAGCACGGCGGGCTCACCTTCGCCCAGTTGGAAGACGGCACGGGCCTGGTGCAGATCGCCTTGCGTCGGGACGCCGTGGGCGAAGAGGCCTACGCGTTCTTCCACGCCACGGTGGACATGGGTGATTTCGTGGAGGCGCGCGGCGTCGCGTTCGTCACCAAGAAGGGCGAGAAGACCTTGGACGCGTCCGCGGTGCGCGTGATCAGCAAGTCCCTCCTGCCGATGCCGGAGAAATGGCACGGCCTGACGGACGTCGAGGCGCGGTTCCGCCAGCGCTACCTCGACCTTATTTCGAACGAGCGCACACGCCACATCTTCCGCATCCGCGCGGCCATGCTGTCGGCCTTCCGCCGGTACCTGGACGAACGTGGCTTCCTCGAAGTGGAAACGCCGGTGCTGCAAATCGTGCCGGGCGGCGCCTCCGCGCGGCCGTTCATCACCCACCACAACGCGCTGGACGCGGACTTGTACCTGCGCATCGCGCCGGAATTGTATTTGAAGCGCCTGCTGGTGGGCGGCTACGAGCGCGTGTACGAGGTTGCCCGCTGTTTCCGCAACGAGGGCATCGACCACACGCACAATCCGGAGTTCACGCAGATCGAGGCGTACGCGGCCTACATGGATTACCGCGAGCTGATGGAACTGGTGCGCGGCATGGTGGTGGCGGGCATCCGCGCCGCCGGGCTGGACCCGGCCGCCGTGCCGTTCAAGGACGACGTGCTGGACTTCACCAACATCGGCACCGTGACCTTCCGCGACGTGCTCAAGCAGTACGCGAAGGTCGACTTGGACGAGAATACGACGCGCGAGCAGATCGCCAAGACGGCGGTGAAACTGGGCGTGCCGGTGGAGAAGACCGACAGCCACGGCACCATCGTGGACAACATCTACAAGCATTTCGTGCGGCCGAACATCGTGCAGCCCGTGTTCATCGTGGACTACCCGGCGGAAATCACGCCGCTGGCCAAGCGCAAGCCGGAGGACCCGCGCCTGTTGGAAATGTTCCAGCTGGTGTACGGGCGCGGCGTGGAAAACGTGAAGGCGTTTTCGGAGCTGAACGACCCACTGGACCAAGAGGCGCGTTTCAAGGAACAGGAAGAGGCGCGTGCAGGCGGCGACGAGGAAGCCCAGTTCGCCGACGACGACTTCGTGACGGCCCTCAAACACGGCATGCCGCCGGCCGCCGGTTTCGGTATCGGCATCGACCGGTTCGCCGCCACGTTGGCCGACGTCCACGCTTTGAAGGAAGTCATTTTGTTCCCGACGCTCAAGCCCCTGCCGCGTGAAGAGAGTGGAGCCGAGGACGAAGACGAGGAGGACGCGGCAAATTAACCCGCCGCATGTTTCCTGTTGTTCTCGCGTTCGGCACCTTCGACCTGTTCCACAAGGGGCACGAGTTTTTCCTGGCCGAGGCGGCGCAGCATGGGCGGTTGCACGTGGCCGTGGCGCGGGACGCGCACGTACGCGCGTTGAAAGGGAAGGGGACGTCGCGGCCGGAAACGGCGCGGCTCGCCACCGTGGCCCGCCAACCTTGCGTGGAACAGGCCGTGCTCTCGGATGAAACGCTGGGCAGCTACGGCGTGGTGCGGACGTTGCGGCCCGCCGTCATCGCCCTGGGCCACGACCAAGACGCCTTGGAAGCCGACCTGCGCCGGTGGATGGCCGAAACGGGCGTCGACATTCCCGTCGTGCGAATTGCCCGCGCGTGATGAGGATGTCGGGTCGGGAGGCGTTTTACTGGTAATTCCTCCACATGCACCGAACCTGGGTGGAAATCGATGAACGCGCCTTGGCGGCGAACGTGAACGCCCTGCGGGCCTTGATGGCGCCGGAGGCGCGTTTTTGTGCCGTCGTGAAGGCGAACGCCTACGGCCACGGCTTGAAGGAAACGGTTCAAATTCTCGCCCGCAACGGCGTGGACGCGTTCGCCGTGGATTCCCTGGACGACGCCCTGACGCTGCGCACCATGATGCCGAGCGCGCTCGTCCTCACCCTGGGATACGTGTTGCGGGAACGTCTGCCGGAAGCGGTCCGTGCCAACGTGGACGTCACCGTGTACGACAAGGAATCCTTGGCGGCGTTGGAAACGGCGGCGGCCGTGGCAGCAAAAACGGCCCGCGTCCATTTGAAAATCGAAACCGGCACGCATCGGCAAGGCGTGGTTTTGGACGACCTGGAGGACGTGCTGTACGTGGCCGCGCGCTGCCCGCACGTGCGCGTGGAAGGGCTGTCCACGCATTTCGCCGACATCGACGACCCGGCCGACACCCGCTACGCCACGTTGCAATTCGGACGGTTGCAGCAGGCCCTGGAGCAAACCAAGGCCGCGGGCTTCGATCCGTCCCTGGTGCATTGCGCCTGCACGGCGGCCGTCATCCTGTATCCCGACACGCACCTCACCATGGTCCGCGCGGGCATCGGCATGTACGGATTGTGGCCCGCGAGCCACACCCAGCTCGCCGCCGTCAAACACATGGTAAAATGTGACCTAACCCCCGTTCTCTCTTGGAAAACGCGGGTGGCCCAAGTAAAGAACCTGCCCGCGGGCGTGCCGGTGGGATACGGCCTGTCGGAAACGACGCGCAAACCCACGCGCCTGGCCGTGCTGCCGGTGGGCTATTGGGACGGTTTCGACCGGGGCCTGTCCTCCGTCGGCGAGGTGCTGATCGGCGGGCATCGCTGCCGCGTGGTGGGCCGCGTGTGCATGAACATGTGCATGGTCGACGCCTCCGCCGTTCCGCACCTTGCGCCCGAACAGGAAGTCATCCTGCTGGGCCTGGGCGGACGCCACCGCGTGACGGCCGAAGAATGGGCCGCCAAACTCGGCACGGTTCCGTACGAAATCGTCACCCGCATCAACCCGGCTTTGCCGCGCATCGTCGTGTGAAGACCAAACGCCCTTCCTATTTCCAACGGGCACAGAAGCGGCGCTATGAATCGCGCCCGCTTCGCAATCCCTATTTTCGGCCGAAGGAACGGCCGAAATGGCTGCCGTGGCTGCTGGTGATTCCGGCCTCGGTGTTGGTGGTCGGCGGGGCAGGGGGGCTGCTTTCCGCGCCCGCCCTCGCCCTGTCGCCGGGAAACGCGGAGGGTTTGGAAACCGTCGCCTGGGCGGAGGTGGAAGAAACCGTGCGCGATTACCTGGACGAACCGTGGCTGTATTTCGCCCATCGTTCCAACCGATTTCTCTTCGACGAAGGCGAATTGGAACGGCGGCTCATGGAACGATTCCCGTTCGAACGGGCGGCCGTGGAACGCCGCGGGCGCCGCGTGGACGTGCGCGTGCGCGAACGGCAGACGGAACTCCTGTGGCTTTCCGGCACCGACGCGTGGCTGGTGGACCGCGAGGGCCATGCCATTCGCGCGTTGACGCCGGACGAACGCCTGTACGCCGACGATCCGTCGCGTGCCCCACCGCCGGAGATGGAAGCGGCCGCCGCGCGGATGCGCCGCCTCAACCGCTTCGTGGACGTAAACCGCACGCCCGTGGCCGAAGGAGACCGGGTGCTGCCGCCCGCGGAGGTCGAAGGGGCGCTCGCGTTCCAGCAGCAGCTGCTCGCCTTGGCCATCCCGTTCGTTTCCACCGCGGTGGACCGCGTGGCCGGCCAACGCATGGTCGTCCGCACGCTGGCGGGATACGACGTGCTCTTCGACCCGACGGCCGACGCCGCGGCGCAAGCCGGGCGCCTGCACGTCCTGCTGCGCCAAACCATTCCCGACCCGAAAACCCTCGACTACGTGGACCTGCGCTTCGGGGATCACGTCTATTACAAGTAAGCCTATGCTTCGTTACGACGACGGATTCATGCGCGTGTCGGACGCCGACCGGGCGGCCCTGCTGCCCAAGCGCGAAGCCGCGCACGCGGCCGTGGAAGCCCGCCGCGAGGACCAGGGCTGGTTCGAATTGCCGTACGACGTTACCGGCGCCGCCGACCTGCGCCGCCTGGCCGACGGCTACGCCAAGCGCTTCCGCCGCCTGCTGGTGGTGGGCATCGGCGGGTCTGATTTGGGGGCGCGCACGCTATGCCGAGCGCTGCGGAAGCACGGCGGAAAAGGCATGGAAGTCGTCTTTGCCTCCGCGCCGGATCCGGACGTCCTCGCGCCGCTCGTAAAGGCGCCGAAGGCCTGGTGGAAGGAAACCGTCCTGTATGTCGTTTCGAAATCCGGCGGCACGTTGGAAACGCTCTCGACGTTCTTCCTGCTGCGCCAGGCCATGGTCCGCGCCGTGGGAACCAAGGCCTTGCCGGAACAGATCGTCGTGACCACGGATCCGAAGCCGGAGAACCCGCTGCTTATGCTGGCGGAAACCGAAGGGTACCGCATCATCCCGCATCCGCTGGACGTTGGCGGGCGGTTTTCCGTCCTTTCTCCCACCGGCTTGTTTCCGGCGGCCTGCGCGGGCGTGGATATCGCCGCGCTGTTGGAGGGCGCCAAGGAAATGGAAAACGCGCGTCGCAAGGAAGGCGTCCAGCACGTTTCCGCACGTTTCGCCGCCAACCAATTCCTTGCGGGCTTCGCCGGACGAAAAATCCACGTGCTCATGCCGTACGCGCACGCCCTGGCCGAGTTGGGGTTCTGGTACCGCCAGCTTTGGGCCGAATCCCTCGGCAAGAACAGCCAAGGTCCCACGCCGGTGGCCGCGAGCGGCCCAACGGACCAACACTCGCAGATCCAGCTGTATACGGACGGTCCGGACGACAAGACGGTGACCTTCGTGGAAGTGGAACAATTCGGCGCGGAATTCGTCGTGCCGCCGGTGAAGGGTCCGCGGGCGTTTTCCTGGCTGGCCGGGCTGGACGCGGCGCAGATCCTGCACGCGGAACGCCAAGGCACGGCCGAGGCGCTCTACGCGGCCGGCAAGGTGAACGGCACGCTGTTCCTGGACGACGTTTCGCCCGGCTCCGTGGGCGCGCTGCTCATGTTCTTCATGCAGGCGACGGCGTACATGGGCGCGTTCCTCGGCGTGGACACGTATGACCAGCCGGGCGTGGAAGAAGGCAAGAAGCTGGCGAAGCGGTTGCTCGGCGGAACGTAACCACCCCTTATGAAACTTCCGTCCATTCCCGCCGTCTTCATCGCCATGGCCGCCGTGTATTTCCTGAACCGCATTTTTGCCTGGGTGTATCGCGTCTGGCCGAGCTTCGACATCCCCATGCATATCTTGGGTGGGTTTTTGGCGGGGCTGCTCGGCCTGGCCTGCTGGGCCTGGGTACGGGATCGTTACGGCGTACGTGGCATGCCGGCGTGGGCGGTGGGCGTCTTTGCCGTGTGCTTTGCGGCGTTGATCGCCACGCTGTGGGAATTCCACGAATTTTTAATGGACGCCTTGTACAAGAGCAGGGGATGGGCGCGGCCGTGGATGCAGCCGTCGTTGCAGGACACCATGGGCGATTTGCTGATGGGATTGCTGGGCGCCGGGGTGGCGGCGCTGATCTTCCGGGAGAAGAAAACGCGGTAAGTCTGCTTCGGCGTTCCGCAACGCGATCACCGACCCTCTCTTATCATGTGTCGTAAAATATAAATATGCAGGGAACAGGGGTGAACGGGGAACGGGTAGAACGACCTTGGGGATGGTATGAGGTCTTGGCATCCGGCGATGGCTACCAAGCCAAGCGTTTGGTTGTACGGCCGGGCCAACGGCTCTCGTACCAATCGCATCAACGCCGCGCCGAACGTTGGATCGTCGCCGCGGGCGTCGCGCGTGTCACGCTGGACGGAGATACGCGAGATTACGATGTCGGTGAAATGCTTTCCATTCCGGTGGGAATGAAACACCGGCTTGCCAACGCAGGCACGGTTGAAACAGTCATCATCGAGGTGCAGATCGGCTCTTATCTCGGCGAGGACGATATTGAGCGCTTCGAGGACGATTACGGGCGCACGACCCAGGTATCCCAGTACCCCTAAAAACAACCTGGGCGATTTTAAAGCCCCGTGATTTTGTCCGCTCACACGCCTCCCGACCCGACATCCTCTTCCAACCCGGTTCGGCCTCCCTCATGGTCGTCGGATCTCTGAGTCGGGAGCCGCGTAGATCCTCCGCCCAAGGTTGTCAGATGATATCGGGTCGGTCGGCGTTAGCGAGACGTGACGCACAGGTATGATAGAACCCGTATCGAGATCCAAAAATAAAATCGGACGTCGACGGAACGTATAACGTATGCGGAACCGTTTTTCGATACATGTTACGCGTCGTAAGATATGTGTTGAAAAAAGGAAAAGATACGTAAATATTCATCCTTAGTGTCGTCTAAGATATAATGTGCGACACTAAATATTCATTAAAATACCCAGTAAAATAAAGAAAACAGTCGGTCACATCCCCCCATCCTACTTCACCTGCTCCAGCCAAGTACACGCAGCACAACGAGACCCGCAGTCCTCAATAAAAAAATCCCCTGCCGATTACACCGACAAGAGATCGAGAATGCGGCTCAGGCCGCGAGAAGTTCCGCCGCTCAACAACGCGACGGATCCTGCAATTCCGTCGCGTCCTCTTTGGACGGGTTGCAGGACACGCACCGTCCGCCGGATACGTTCGGCGCAGGGGCCTTCCCTGCCTCGCCGCTCCCCTCCTCCTGGGGATGCGCGTGATACGTCCGGTTGCCGCAGGACGTGCATTCGGACAGGACGTACGTTGAGATCAGCCGGCCCCGCCCCGACGTATCGCTCGGTGCAAAAACCCTGATGATGTCGCATCGCTCGCATTTCACAACGGGGTGGACGGCTCCGTTGATCAAATTGCCCTTGTTCTGCAACGTCGTCGCGTTGCAGTGCGGACAGCGTGCGCGTCTGAACACGAGGAAACGAAGTGTGGATGCCGGCGTTCTTGGTGCGTCCAAGGAAACCTCCTGGAAAAAAGGGATGCCACGGCCCGTCATCGCCTTGGCCGCCCGAGCATAACACGAATGCCTCCAGGGCGGTTTTCGTGCGTCTCAGGCAGCGATGCGCGCGAGAAACGGCGTGAAATACGCCAGGGCCAGCATGGCGCCGCCCAGCAGCATCAACGCCCCGCCAAGCGACATCAGGCCTTTCAACATGGGGTCGTCGTTCGACGTGCCGATCACCAGCCACACCGATACCGACAGCACGGCGAGAACCGGCCCTGCGAGCAGCACCCATCCGATGATTTTGACGACCAGCACGACGTCGACGAATGGCATAAAGGCGAAGGTTCTTCCGCGGGTCCCTTAGCGCGGGCTCAGGTACGGAATCGGGTTCACGGGAATGCCGTTCTTGCGGACTTCGAAGTGCAAGTGCGGCCCCGTGGACAGGCCGGACCCGGGCGCGCCGGCCAAGCCGCCGGACAAGGCGATGGTTTCGCCGCGGGCGACGAACTGGTCCGGTTGCACCAACGGCCGTGACAAATGGGCGTACAGCGTGGCCAGACCGTCCGCATGCACGATCATGATGTAGTTGCCGTACATCGAACCGACGCGCACCCAGGCCACGTACCCGGACGTCGCGGCCTTCACCGGCGAACCTTGGGCCTGCGGAATGTCCAAGCCCGAATGCTCGAAGAGATGGCGGAACGGATAGGTCGGGTCGTTGAAATACGTGGAAATACCGCGGTAGGCCGGGTTCACCGGCCAGGTCATCGGCCCGGTGTCCGCCTCGCCGCCCTCGTGCAAACGGCGTTCCAGCTGGGTCTGCAGGCGCGCCACCTCGCTGTTGAGATTTTGCTGCTCCTGGCGGAGTTCCAGCAACAACGTCCGGAACTGGTTTTCCGACGACTGAGTGACGGCCAATAGGCTTTCCTTGGCGGCGGCTTCCTGTTCGAATTGGGAACGGGCGGCTACGAGCTGGGCGTCCAACTCCTCCAAGCGGCGGCGCTTTGTGTCCTTCTCCGCGCGGGCGGCCACGAGTTGTTCCTTGCCGACCTTGGCGCGCCGCAGCGCGTCCGCCAAATCGGCGTTCAGGCGTTCCAACTGGTGCAGGCGGTCGAACAATTCGCCGAAGGATTCCGACCCGAACAGCATCTGCAGCGTGAGGTCGTTGTCGTAGGAGTCCATGCGGCGCAGCAGGTCCGCGATGAGCACCTTTTGGCGGTTTACGCGCGCTTCTACGTCCGCGATCTGCCGGTCTACCACGGTGATTTCCGCGTGGACCAAGTCCATTTCCTCCCGCGCCGTTTCAATGTCCACGTTCGCCTTTTCCAACCGGTTGGCCAGCAAATCCAACTGGTCTTCCAGCGTGCGGCCTTCGCTCTGCGCCCGTTCGATCTTCGCTTGGTATTCCCGCATCTGCCGTTCCAGTTCCGTTACGCGGGCGCGGCGCTCCGCGATGCTCTCGTTCAAATCCCGGATATCCGCGGCGGCGGCCGGGTCTTCCACCACGATGGGCGGGGGCGCGGACGTGGCTTGGGCGAACACGAAGCCCGCTCCACCGACGGCCAAGGCGGCGGACAACAGGAACGGGAGAAGAGGGCGAACGGATTTCATGCGATCATTATAGCGCAAACCTGCCCAGGCGTCCCCCGTGAGCTAGGCGGTGGCAAGCAAACGCACGGCCGCGTCCACGCGGCGCAGGGTTTCCTCCTTGCCCAGCACCCAGGCATATTCGAACGGCCCCGGCGACGCCGCCTTGCCGGACAACGCCACGCGCAGCGGCCACAGAACGTTCCCGTTCTTCAACCCTTCCGCGGCGATGCGGCCCAGGACGGCCGTTTCCACGGCTTTGGCGTCGTCGAAGGTTTCCGGCGGCAGGGCGTCCAGCCACGCACCCGCGGCTTGCAGGTTGCGCAGCGCGTCCTCGGCGTCGGCCTTCTTCCACACCAGCACGGCCGGTTCGTACGCGGGCGGGCGCAAAAAGCCCTCCACGGCCGGGCCGATGTCCGCCAGCGTGACCAAGCGCGTGCGCTCCACGGCGCAGATTTTTTCGAAGGTCGCCTCGTCGACGTCCGCGCCCTGCAGGAACGGCCGGGCCAGCGCCGCCAATTCCGCCGGCGTTTTCATTTGAATGTATTGCTGGTTCATCCAATCCAGTTTTTCCCGATTGAATACGCCGCCGGCCGCGTTCACCTTGGACAGGTCGAACAGGCGCACCAGCTCCTCGCGCGGGTACACTTCCCTGTCGCCCGTCGGGTTGTAGCCGATGAGCGCGAGGAAATTCTCCAAGGCCTCGGGCAGGTAGCCCTTCGCCAAATAATCCTCCACGGAAACGTCGCCTTGGCGCTTGGACAGCTTGCTTTTGTCCGGGTTGAGGATGAGCGGCAGGTGGGCGAAGACGGGAGCGGTCCACCCGAAGGCCTCGTACAGGCGCAGGTGCTTGGGCGCGCTGGACAGCCATTCCTCCGCGCGGATGACGTGCGAAATTTCCATCAAATGGTCGTCCACGACGGACGCCAGGTGGTACGTGGGAAAGCCGTCGGTTTTGAGCGCGATGAAGTCCTCCTGGTCCTTGTTGGGAAAGCGTACCAGGCCGCGGACGGCATCTTGCACGTCCGTGGCGCCGTCGTCGGGCATGCGGACGCGGACCACGTGCGGCTCGCCCGCTTCGGCGCGGCGGGCGCTTTCCTCGGCCGAAAGGGCGGCGCAGGCGCGGTCGTATTTCAACGGCAGTTTGGACGCCTGCTGGATGGCGCGGACTTCGTCCAACCGTTCGCGCGTGCAAAAGCAGCGGTACGCGTGGCCGGTCGCCATCAATTTCTCCGCGTGCTCGCGGTACAGGGCCGTCCGTTCGCTTTGCACGTACGGACCGTGATCCCCTTTCTGCCCGAGCGTGCCGTCTTCGTTCAGCACCGGACCTTCGTCGAAATCCACGTTCATGCGGGCAAACACGCGCACCAAGGCTTCCGTGGCGCCCGGAACCAAGCGTTCCCGGTCCGTGTCTTCGATGCGAAGGATGAACTGGCCGCCGGCCTGGCGGGCGACGTAATAGGCGTACAGGGCGGTGCGGTAGCCGCCGACGTGCAGGTAACCGGTGGGCGACGGGGCGAAGCGGGTGCGGACGGACATAGGAGGATGGAAATGCGGCTAGGCTTGAGGAGAAAAAAGGAGACGGGCGACGGCGCGGCAGGCCTTCAGGAATCGGCGGCGGCGGAACGCTTCCCCGGCGGCGGCGGCGGGAAAAACGACGACGGCCCGCGCGATGCGGCCGATGCGGCGCGGTTCCAGACGCAGGCGCCACAGCCATTCCAGGCCCGCCCGGCGCCACGCTTCCGGCGCCCGCGGCAACGCGCCGGAAAGCATGTCCAATGCCCCGCCAACGCCGATGGCGATGCGCACGGACGGCAGCGCGGGCAGATGGTCGAAGATGAACCGTTCCTGCTTCCCCTGCCCCAGCGCCACAGCCAGGACGGCGGGCGCACGGCGTTGGATCGCTTCGACGGTTTCCGGCGGCACGTCCAATCCCGCGGGCGTCCATGCGAGCGGCCCCGGATCGTACGCGGCGACGTCCAAGCCCGGATGGCGAGTACGCAGCGCTTCCGCCGCCTGTTCCGCCCGTCCGCCTTCGCCGCCGAACAGCAGCAGGGATTTCCCGTCCTCCGCGCACAGCGCCGCCAGAAGATCCAACGTGTCCACGCCCGTATGCCGGTGCGCCAACGGCCGTTCCGCCAACGCGGCCGAGGCGTAGCGCAGCCCCACGCCGTCGGGCAGGGACAAGTCCGCCCGGCCCAGCAAGCCGCGGAAGGCCGCATCCCGCCGGGCCTGCAGCAGGAACTCCGGGTTCGGCGTCACGACCGTCCGTTGCCCGTTTTCCCGCAGCCAGGAACGAAACAGCCCGCGCAAGGCCGGCGCAGACAGGTCGTGGACCGGCACGTTGAACAGCGAAAGGGTGTCCATGGAATCGGGGTACGGGGATACGGTAACAGGCCGGCAGGCAGGCCTCAAGCGGCGGGCGTATTGCTTGCCGCCGCCGGAACGGATATGATGGCCGCCCACGTTACACACAAAAGGAGGTACACGTGGACCTGAAAGTCGTTCCCTTATTCCTGCACGACCCGGACGTTCGCAACCGGATTCCCTTCCGCCTGCACCAGGCGGTCGTCCGGCAGGCCGTCGTCGGTGATCCGCACCCGCTGCTCTTCGCCGTGCAACACCCTTCGGCTCCCGAGGAGCCGCCGCGCGTGCTCGTCGGCGACGTCCGCAACCACGGCGCCCTGCTCGTGCTGGGCGACCCGGAACTGGATGAACTGACGTTGCCGAGCGCGCTCAGCATGGCGCTCACGCCGGTCGGCATCGACCACCTGCGCGAGCGGTACGATTCCTCCGTGCTCGCCGCCGGGTTCGTCGGGCACACGTGGACGGTGCGGGAGTGGTCTGTCCGCAACGGCTTCGGCCCGCGCTACCCCACTCTGTCGGACGTCGAACGCCACGACATCAGCTCCGCCGTCTTCGCCGCGCTCAACAACCCGCGCACGCGCCGCCTCCTGGCCGCGCGGCACGCAGCCGTGTCCGCCACGGCCTGACCCGGCGCCGCGGATACCGCCGCGCCCCTTCCCCCGCCTCATCCCTCTCGAGGCGGTTTTTCTTTAAACGACGTACGCGCCGTCGCGGAAAACCACGTCGTCATCCAACAACACCTGGCGCACGTCCACGAACACGTCGATATGGTATCTCCCGTGCTTGCGGGACAATCCCGGCTTGGCGTAGATGGGATGCTTCGCGCCCACGGACACGTGCAGGCCGGTCATGCGTTCGTACGCCGTGATGTCGTTGATGATGCGGTGGCGGTCCATGGCCGGGTTGAGGCCGAGGCCGAATTCGCGCACGAGCGGCGGTTCATGCGCCGCGACCAGGTCCATGACCCGGGCGAACGCCTCCGGGGCGGCCGACCAGTCGGAAACCAGCCCGTCCTTCACGCCGAGCTTGAAGGGTTCCACGATGCGGACCAAATGGTCGTCCGGGGCGAAGCCGAAAACCAGGAGTTCCCCGTTCACCTTGGCCAAGTCCGCGGGTTCCGTGAATACCTCGCCGATGGGAAACCCGCCGCCGACGTTCTTCACGCCCGCGTACTTCCCCGTGTTCAACTTGGCGGGCATCATGCCTGTTTCATAGCGCAGTTCCGTGCCGTCGCACAGGACGCGCGCGGAGGAGCAGCGGTCCAGGCGCTCTTTCAACCGTTCGCCCACGGCGCCGTCGCGTTCCGGGTGGAAGCCGAGAGCGGCGACATACATGGCTTCCTGGGCCGGCGGAATGCGGTTCAAGTGCCCGTGTTCGACCACCTTCAACCCGCGCGCGAACAGCTCCACGCGGATGCGGAATTCGTTCAGGCGGAAATTCGTCGATTGGACCAGGACGACCAGTTCCCCCGGCACGCACGCGTTCATGGCGTCCTTGGTGGCGTCCACGCCCGCCCGGTCGAAATCCACGAGGCGCGCCCGCGGCAGGACGGCTTTGTACGCCTGCGCCAGCACGCGGGATAACGGCGACTGCAGGTCGTATACCAAGAGCGCCGGGGCGTCCGCCGGGTGGCGGACCGCGTCCCGGACGATGATGCCGGCGTTCTCCGTCGCGTGGGCGAGTAGATCCATAACGGCCGTAAGGATACGCCAGAACGCCTTTCCCGTGAAGGGTTGACGCCGCGGCCGTTTCTTGGTTTCATGCGCGTCCGCTCTTTCTCCTTCCCTTCCACCCCCAACCACGTTCCGGAGACGAACATGCACGAACGGAAACGGTCTTCTTCGCGCGCAAAACCGCGATCGACGTCCGTCCATGCGGCAGAAGCCGGCAGCCTCGCCGCCTATCTTGCCGAGATCAACCGCCATCCGCTGCTCACGGTCGAGGCAGAACAGCGCCTGGCGCGGCAGTTCCGCGACAACGGCGACGTCAACGCGCAGCACGCCCTCGTCGTTTCGAACCTGCGGTTCGTGGTGAAGGTCGCCTACGAGTACCGTTCGTACGGACTCAAGCTGGCGGACCTCATCCAGGAAGGCAACATCGGCCTGATGCGGGCGGTGCAGAAATTCGACCCGGACCGCCAGATCCGCCTCATCAGTTACGCGGCCTGGTGGATCCGCGCCTACATCCAGAACGACATCCTGAAGTCCTGGAGCCTGGTGAAAATCGGCACGACCCAGGCGCAGCGCAAGCTGTTCTTCTCGCTCGCGCGCACGATACGCGAGCTGGAACGGCTCGGCGCGGACCCGAACGACATGCCCGCGATCGACCGCAAGGTGGCCAAGCGCTTGCGCGTGAAGGCGGCCGAGGTCACCGACATGCGCATGCGCCTCGACGGCCGGGACCGGTCGCTCGACGCGCCGCTCAACGGCGGCGAAAGCGACAACACCCATGCCTATGTTGATTTCCTCCGCGACGGTGCCGATACGCCGGAAGAGCAGATCATCGAGGAAGAGGGGCGACGCCTGCTGCATGCCCGGCTGTACGCGGCGCTGCAGCGGTTGGACAAACGGGAACGCCTCGTCGTCGAACGGCGCGTCATGGCCGACAAGCCGATGACGCTGAAGGCCCTTGGCGAGGTGATGGGGTTCTCGCGCGAATACGTGCGCCAGATCGAAAAACGCGCCAAGGAAAAACTGCGCAAGGCCCTCGAAGAAACCGACGGCTGACACGGCCGCCCGAACGAAACGGGCGGTTTTTTATACGGCCAACCGCACCTCCACCGGGCAATGGTCGGAGCCCAGTTGTTCGGCGTGGATGGCAGCTGACGTGAGGCGCTTCTTCAGGGCGGCGCTGGCCAGCCAATAGTCGATGCGCCAGCCCACGTTGCGCGCACGGGCGTTCGCCCAATGCGACCACCAGCTGTAATGCCCCTTGCCCTGCGTGAACAAGCGGAACGTATCGATGAATCCGGCGTCCAACAACCGCTGGAACCCCGCGCGTTCTTCGTCGGTGAACCCGTGCTTGCCGACGTTTTGCTTCGGGTTGGCCAGGTCGTCCTCCGTATGGGCCACGTTCAAATCGCCGCACGCCAGCACGGGCTTGGTCTTTTCCAACGCCTTGAGGTGCGCCAAAAACGCCGGGTCCCATTGCTCGTGTCGCAGCTTCAGGCGCGACAAATCCTCCTTGCTGTTCGGCGTGTACACCGTCACCACCCAGAAGTCCTCGAATTCGGCGCTGATCACCCGGCCTTCCTTGGTCGGGTCGCCGTACCCGTCGGCGGTGAGGCCGTACCGCTCGGCGATGCCGTCGGCGAACCCGTACAGGACCGACAACGGCTTGATCTTGCTGAAGATGGCCGTGCCGCTGTACCCGGCCTTGTCGGCGCTGTTCCAATATTCCTCGTACGCGGGCAGGTCGATTTCCGCCTGGCCGCGCTTCGCCTTCGTTTCCTGCAGGCACAGGATGTCGGGGTCGTATGTGCTCATGAATGCGGCAAACGCGCCTTTGTTGATGACGGCGCGGATGCCGTTCACATTCCAGGAAACGAGGCGGAGGGTCTTGGGCATAGGAAGAAAATGGAGGCGTCCATCGGGGCGAGTATAACACGGGCGGAATGAAACGGTTTGCTCCGCCCGGCGGTCCGGCGTTGACAGCGCGCCGAAAAGCGCCTAGGTTGGGCGGCCGGCATGGAGCCGGAACGGAGGAAGACGTGACCCAATCCCAGGAAATCACAAGGCCGTACGTGAGCGCGATGTTGAAGGTCTTCGTGGAAGACTTCCGCGCCGTGCTTGGACGCGACATGCCCCCGCCCGTTCACGAACGGCTGGAAACGGCCGTGCGCCACATGTCCATAAAGGGTCTCCGAAAGCTCTCCCGGCTCTTCGCCGCCGATCTGGCGTTTCCGTCGGAGGAAGACTGCCTGACCTTCGTGACCGCCAGTGCCCTCATGGGTGCCCTGCGGTCAACGGAACCCGGTCTGTTCACGGAATTCCACGCCGCGATACGTGCCGTCCGACCGGACACGTCCACGTACGCCGTGGCCGCCACCTTCGCCGAACGGTTTGCCGATGTGGACGCAGGCCCTCAGAAACACCCGCACGCGCAGGACGTTCCCAAACGCCCGGACAAGGCCGCCAGCCTGCGGACCCGCGCCCAGGCGTTGGACTGCCTTTCGGACGTCGAAGCGCTCTTGGCGGAAGGGCGGACGAAGGACGCCGAACGTCTCGTCAAGGAATGGGACCAGGCGTGGCAGGAGGAGCGGGAACGCGTGAAGTTGACGGAACGCGGCAACGCCGTGGGCTGCCGGCACAGGCCGGGCGAATCCCTCGAAGCGTTTCGTGCCCGCGTCCGTGAAGCGGAGCGGCGGCGGAAGGAGAAAGAGGAGGAAATCGCCCGCCGGCTCGCCGAACGGCAGATGGAAGAAGAGGAACGGCGACGGCGCCAGGCGGAACTCGATCGCTTGGCCAAGCGCTGGGAGGCGGCGCCTGAGGGGCGGCGTCCCGAGCGAGCCGCGCTGGACCGTCTCCGCACGCTGGCGGAAACGGTGAAGACGCGGGAATTCAAAAAGGCCTGTTACGCATTCGAACAGGCCTTCTGACGGACGGGCGCAGGCCCGACGTACGTGAACCGCCGTTGCGCGGTTCTTTTTTATTCCACGGCTGCCGCGCCGCCCGCGGGAACCGGCGTGGTGAACGCGTCTTCCAAGGCCTCGGCCGCCGTCCGGCGCCTGGCCGCGGCATCGGCCACGGCTTGCAGGAGCGGATAGGCGGCCATGTTCTCGACACGACGTTCCAACGCAGGCAGGGCCGCGCTTCCCTCCGACGGCGAGGCATGGGTTCCCGTCCGCGCGATTTCCGCGCCCACGGCATGGTTCTTGGACGCCGGGCTGAACCCCGTGGCGATCAAATCGCCCGCGCCTGCCGGCGAGAGAGCCGTTTCCGTGCGCCCGCCAAAAACAGGCAGCAGGCGGGCCATCTCCCGCACGGCTTCGCCCGCGAACCACCCGCGTTTGTTCTCGCCCCAGCCCAAGGCGGCGGCCATGCCCAGCCCGAGCGCATAGACGTTCTTCAATACGGATGCGGCGGCAACGCCCGCCAGGTCGTCCGTCGGTTCCGCGCGCAAACCGCTGCCGTCAAACCACGCCGACACGCGGCGCGCCGCGGCCATATCGGGAGAAGCGACACACGCCGCGCCCCCATTCCCCTCCCGCAATTCCGCGGCCAACATGGGGCCGGCCAACAGCGCGACGGGGCGCCCCGGCAGCCGCTCCTGCAAAAACGCATCCATGAACAAGCCGCTTTCCGGCTCCACCCCCTTGGTGAGCGCCACCACGGCCGCGTGCGCGGACACGTGCGGTTGGACGCTTCGCAACGCATCCGAAACGGCCCAGGACGGCACGCACAAAAACACGGCTTCGGCGTTTTCCACCGCGGCGGCGGGCGTCATGCCGGCGTCCGCGCGGGCGGGGTCGGCGTCCCAGGCGCGTACCGAATGCCCCGCGCGTTCCAACAGGAACCGCACGGCGTTTCCGATGGCTCCGGCGCCAATGAGGGCGAAGGTCATACGATGCGCCTTAAACGACAAGACGGGCGAGCGTCTTGCGCACGGCCGCGAGTTCGGACGCGGGGATGGCGGAAAAGACGGCGGCCCCGTGTTCTTCCAAGGCGTCGCGCAGCTCGCGCGCGGCACGGCGGCCCGCGGCGGTGAGGTGCAGGAAGCGGGACCGGCGGTCGCTGCCGGTTTTTTTCGTGAGCAGGCCGTCGGCTTCCAGCTTGCCGATCTGTTCCGACATGGCGGCGGGCTTCATGGCGAGATCCTCGCCCAGCTCGGACAGCGTAACCGGTTGTTCGTCCAAAGAAATAAGGATGGCGGCCGTCAGCATGGAATCCGTGCTGCCTGCCTTGGCGGCGAACTTGATGCGGCGGCCCAAGCGGTACAGGGCGAGCAGGGTTTCGGTTTTATCGTATTTCATACGGCGTCTCGAACGGAAAAGAAAAAACAGTCCTCGCGGTTATTATTACGGTTTCCGAATAGGAAGTCAACCCCCGGCCCGAAGGCATCAACCCTCCGCCGCGCACGCGCGGAACGACGCCTCGAAGGCCGCGCGGTCCAAGTCCCGGCCAATCAGCACGACGTCGCTGCGGCGCGGTTCGCCCGGCCGCCACGGCCGGTCCGGCACGGTTTCAAACTGGTGGTGCACGCCTTGGAACACGAAACGCTCTTCCCTGCCCGCAATGTACAGAATGCCTTTGTAGCGCATGAGCTTGTCGGCATTCAGCACCAATTCCGCGCCGATCCAATGCGCCACGCGGTCCAACGCGAGTGGCCGCTCTTCCGCCAGGGCCACGGACATGACGCCGGGGTTGTGGGAATGGCGGTTCGCGCGGAACCCTTCGGCCTGCTCGTACGCGCGCGGGCCTTCCACGGGCGCGAACAGGACGTCCAACGGCACGGCGGCGCGTTCCGTCCGCACCACGCGGGCGGCCGGATTGATCTCCCGGATCCGCCCCTCCGCCTGTTCGACGTCGGCCGGCGCCACGAGGTCCGTTTTGTTCAAGATCACCAGGTCCGCCGCCTCGAACTGCTGCCGCGCCTCGGGCATGGACACCAACTGGTCTTCCATGTGGAAGGCATCCGCCACGGTGACGATGCCGTCCAACGCGTAGGCCTTGGCCAGGGACGGACGGTTCAAAAACGCCTTGATGAGCGGGAACGGGTCGGCCAGGCCGGTGGTTTCAATGAACACGCGCTCCAAGTCGCCTTCCGCCCGCAGGTCCAGCAATTGCGCCAGGGCGTTGGCCGTGTCGCCAAGCGCCGCGCAGCAAATCGCCCCGTTGGACAGGGTGACGGTCGTGTCCGTGCCGCCCGGCAGCAGGCGGTCGTCGATGCCCACGTCGCCGAATTCGTTCACCACGACGGCCACGCGGCGGCCGTGGAATTCCGTCAGCAGGCGGTTCAACAGCGTGGTCTTCCCCGCGCCGAGGAAACCGGTGAGAATCGTAACGGGAATGGGAGCGTTCATACGCCGCGCAGTGTACGGGGAAACCGCGCGCCCGGCAATCGTCGAAACGCAAACGCGCCCCCGCAAAGGAGGCGCGTCAGCATCAGCGTCAGCGTCGGCGTCGGCCGCGGGCACGTTCGTCAGAACCCGCGGTGCATGCACAGCATTTCCTCGTCCCCGTCCCGCACGGGCAGGGATTCCGGCAGGCGCTGCCAGCCGCCGGGACCCGTCGTACGGATGAAGCGGGTTTGGAAGCCGTTCGAATCGTTCACTGGCTGCACGGTGACCAGGCGGCGGACGCGGTGGTTCACGTACCACGTCGGGCCGTCGGCCGTTTCGCGCACCAGCGAACCCGTGGGCCAACCCGTTTCCAACGTGAGCATCGTCACGTCGTCCCCGCGCTGGAAGCGGTTGAACAGGCGTTCGTCCACGTCGATGATGTTTTGGTTCCACTGCGGCCCGGCCAGGCGCGCGGCCACGTCCTCGTTCACGATCCAACGCAGGATGTACCCTTCCGGTTCCACGAGATACGTTTTGGCGTCGCTCGGCATCTTGATCCACAGCGTGCCGGGGCGCACCAGCACCGGGCGGCCGAGCGGCAGGCGGTTCAGGACGTCGCGCGGGACGATTTTCACCCGCGAAAAGTCCGTGTGCCAGGTGGAGAAGATGCGCGCGTCCGGGAACGGATGCCGCTGCCCGTCCACGCCGACGTGGTACACGACCGAGTCCTCCCACGTGGCGGGATTGCCGTCATCCGCCAGCTTGATGATGTCGTCCACCTGCAAGCCGTACGGCAGGTACGCGTTCGTGACCGCCCGGCTCAGTTCGCAGGCGTTCGGCACGGCCGGGACTTCGGGCGGCAGGACCGGCGGTTCCGGTTCGGGAGGTTCAACTTCTTCCTCCGGCAACGGCGTGCCCGGCGGCAAAATGCGGAACGTCCCTTCGCTCATACTCGAGGCGACGGTTGCCGAACCCGCGTCCCGGCATTCCACGCGAATCCGCACGGTATCGGACGCCGCGTCCTCGGGAATGCGCCACAGGTACGAACCCGACGTGTGCGGGACGCTCGCTTCGATCAGCGTCCAGCGGTCGCCGCCATCGGTGGAATACCCGAGGGCGACGTTGACGATGCCCGGCCCGCCCGACGTCCATCCGACGGGCGCCTGGCCTCCGGCCACGTACGTTTCCCCGCCGTTGGGACCGGCCAGCACGCACACCGGTTCGTCTACTTCCACCCCGCCGGGAATGATATTCGGCGGCGGATTGTTGCTGCCGCCTCCTCCGCCCGTCCGCACGGACGCGGGCCGCCATTCCGTCCGCACCTTGAAATCGCTTTCCCCGCACGAGGACGTGTTGGCGCAGTTCATGCTGAGCGAACCCAAACCGTCCAACGCGGCGTATCCGGCAAACCGGCCGTCCGTGCCGATGGTCACGCCGTCGAAATGGATCCACCCGACGTGTTCGCCCCAGGCGGAACCGGCCAAGGTCCCCTCTGCGTCGTTCGTGACGCCGCTGCCGGGCGGGTTCAAGTTGATCCAGCCGTAATTGGCGCTCCACGCGTAGCCGGTGATGCCGGCGTCCGTCACGCGCACGTTGCCGCCCGGCGTACCGAAATTCACCCAGCCGAGCACGTTGCCCCAGGCGTATTGTTCCTGCGCGTCGATGGGTCCGTTGGTAGGCGACGCCCGCAAGGCCAAAAAGGCCGGCACGGCTGCGATGCCGCCGACGGCCAGAAGGGCGAGCGAAAAACCGAGAACGCGGCGCACAAGATTAGTCGGTTACGAACCACGTGTTAACGCTTTCGACGTACAGGAAGGTCGCGCCGAACAGCGGATGGTCATGGGCGATGGAACCGAAGGAGGCGCCAGGCGTGTCAAAGATCGTATTGTCGATGTCCTGCGTGAACGTCACCGTCACCAGTTGCCCGTCCACGGGGTTCGCCGGAAAAATGACGGTCAGGTTCTCCAGCGGGCCGGCAGGATCGACGATCAGACGGCGCACGCCGGGATTCACCGCGACCGTTCCACCCTCCGACGGCGTGTCGTACTGGTACGCCTGGTCCGCCTGCGCGCCGTGGGTTACGAGGATCCGTTGGGGGAGCGAGGAAACAAGCGTCCCTTCGTCGGTCATCCATTCGAATCCTTCCCGTCCGTGCATGGTCAGCGTTTCGAAGGAATACAACTCCGTCTCCACGCCGAAGAATTCAACGCCCCGGTTCCACGCGGGGACGTTGCCGTCCTGGACGCTTCCGTGCACCCGCAGGCCGACGTCGCCCGTGTACGCGCCTCGGCTGGCCAACGTCATGCCGACGACACTCGTGTCCGCATGCGAACCCGACACGCTGAAATGCGCCCCTTCGATGCTTTCCGGGTAATTGCCGCCTTCGCTGATATCCCTGATCTCCACGTTCACACCTTTCACCCACGGCCGCCGCGGATTTCCATCGATCATGACGGGTGCGGGGGCGTCCACTTCGATATCGCCTGAATACGCGACAAACTCGCCCCATCCCCGATACGCACTCGTGGCGAGCGGCAGGTCTTCTCCCACGGCGAGAACCATGAACGGCCTGACGTCGGCGTACCCCGGCTCGTCGTCAGACAGAACGGAGAAAAACCCGAAGGTCGGCAAGACCTCCTCCGCGGCGGGAGCGGGCGTGATCGTCGTGTAGACACCGGCCAATCCCCCGCCGGACGCCGTCACGGCATCCACGGCCAGCACGGCGCCGAGGAACTCCGGCACCGTCCCGTCAAAGCTGAACGACGCCACCGGCATGGAGGCGTCGTTACCCGAAACCGACAGCGACGCCAAGGCCGCCAGCGACGTGATGTCCGCGTTCGCACCGGAGGCGGCGGGCGGAACCACGGTGCAATTCGTGCTGCCGGGGGCGCAGGAAGGCGCCAGGGTTTCGCCGGGCAGGTACGGCGAATCGGGCGGGGCGCTCCAAATCTGCTTGGACGCGTAAAACGTAACGGCCGTGGCGCAGATGCCGACGGCGAGTCCGAACATCAGATGTTGATGGTGCTTGGTCATAGACGCGGTGATGATTGATTACGTGCATGATACCACGACGCGGAGTTGAAGCGTATGCCGCACCCGGGCTATCGTATGCTCAGCCGGTTCTCCGTTCCCGCGGCGCGGCGTACACGTGTACGAGGACCAGCCCGCTGAGGGCGGCGGCGAAAAAGCACCAGACCGACGGGAACGACATGCGCGCGGCCATGGCGGCCACCGCCGCGGAAAACAGCACCACGACGCCGAAAACGCGCACCCAGCGGTGCGAGGACGCCA
>CAZCMI010000003.1:0-48736 GCA_964499955.1 uncultured Gammaproteobacteria bacterium | reverse complement strand
TTCCGCCTGCCGGACCTCCTGTTCAACCTCATTGTGGTGGGGGCGCTGTCCGCGAGCTTCATCCCCCTGTTCACCAAGCGGTACGCCGAGGGCAAGCACCAGGCCCGGGCGTGGGAGCTGACGAACAACGTCTTACACCTCGTGTTGGCGGGTATGGCGGTGTTGGCCGTCGTGCTGTTCGTTGCGGCGGACCCGCTTGCGAGCGTCATCGCCCCCGGCTTCCCGGAGGAAAAACGCCAGGCGGTCGCCATGTTCACGCGCGTCATGCTCGGCGCGCAAATCCTGCTCGCGGCGTCCATGGTGTTTGGGAGCGCCTTGCAGGGCATGCGGCGGTTCTTCCTGACGTCTCTGGCGCCGGTGTTCTACAACGCCGGCATCATCACGGGTGCGTTGTTGTTCGCGCCGGCCGTCGGTCCCATCGGGTTGGCGTGGGGTGTGGTGTTCGGGGCGTTCCTGCACATGCTGGTGCAGTACGCGGGCGCACGCGCGGCGGGGTTTCGGCACGCCTTCGTGTTCCGGCCCCGGGATCCCGACAGCCGCGAAATCCTGCGCCTCATGGGTCCGCGCGCCGTTGGGATCGGCCTCTCCCAGTTGGTGTTCGTGGTCTACACCATCTTGGCCACCACCTTGGTCGTGGGCAGCGTCACCCGCTTCCAATTCGCCTACAACATCCAGTTCTTCTTGGTGGGCGTGATCGGCGTTTCGTACGCCATCGCGGCGTTCCCGGTGTTCTCGGAGACGTTGGGTCGCGACGACCAAAAAGGATTCTTGAAGGCGTTTACGTCCTCCGTGCGGCAGATCTTGTTTTTCATGGTGCCGCTTAGCGTGGCGTTTTTGCTGCTGCGCGCCCAGGCGGTGCGCGTGGTGGTGGGGGCGGGGGCGTTCGACTGGCCGTCCACGGTGGCCACGGCGGACGCATTGGCGGCCTTCATGCTGAGTACGGTGGCCCAGGCGTTGGTGTACGTGGTGTCCCGCGCCTATTACGCCTTGCGGGACACGGCCACGCCGTTGGTGTTGGGCGTGGCGGGGGATGCCCTCGGTTTGTTGATTGCCTTGTGGTTGGCGCCCGAATGGGGCGTGGCGGGGCTGGCGCTGGCGTTCTCCTTGGGCGCGGTGACCAAACTGATTTTGTTGTGGGTGGTGCTGCGCCAGCGGTTGGGCACCCTGGGCGAGGCGAGCATGGTCCGCACCGTGTTGACCGTTTCGGGGGCGTCGTTGGTGGCGGGCGTGGTGATCCAGGCGGCCAAGCCGTTGGTGCCGGTGTATCTGCCGCTCACCACGTTCGGCAGCGTGTTGTTGCAAGGCGCCGTCGCCGGGGGGCTGGGCATGGCCGCGTACGTGGCGGTCTGCGCCCTGGCCAAGAGCGAGGAATTGGCCGACATGGCGTCCTCGCTGCGCCGCAAGCTCTTCAAGAAGTACAAGCCCACGGAAGCCGTCACGCCGGACACCACGGCTACGGGGGCCTAGACGGGGCACGTGGTTTTCCGTATGGTTTTCCCGCCCCGCATGGTGCGGGAGGAAGGAGGTTGAAGGCCATGACACGCACGTTCGAGGAATGGGCAGTGGAAGCCAAGATCCGCGCGAAGGATGCGCGGATGATGCTCGACCGGTTGCGTGCCCAGCTGGAGGCAACGCGGTTGGGTCTGCAGAACGAGATCCGGGTCGGGGAAATCCTGGAGGGTCTGGCTGCGCCGGCGGATGCCTGGGGGAAGGCCGGCGGGATCCGCGCGTGCCGCTTCGTCCGGTTGGAAGGAGGCGACAAGATGCGCCCGATCCACGCCGTCGTGGGTACGCCGAACGAGGCGTTGACTGCGCCGTGCCCGTTCTGCAACCGGTCCGCATACGCCATCGCCGAGGACGCCGGTTGGGTCAACTCCGAACACGACGTGCATGAATTCCGCGTGTCGCTTCTGTGCTCGTTCTGTTCGCGCGTGACGGACGGGGCCTTCCTGGCCAGGGCGTTGTACGCGGATGATCCGCACCAGTTCGACCATGCGAGCGCGCAGGCGCTTGGCCTGGTCCCATAGCCGCCGCTCTGCTCGAGGCATCCAAATAGGGTGCCTTTTCTTTTTCCCCTCGTTTCCCTACACTGACAGCCATCCATTCGCTTATGACCGCCTCCGACATCCGCCGCGCCTATCTCGCCTTTTTCACGCGCAAGGGCCACGCCGTTTTGCCGTCCGCGCCGCTCGTGCCGGAAAACGACCCCACCACGCTGTTCACCGGCTCCGGCATGCAGCCTATGGTGCCGTTCCTGCTGGGGGAGACGCATCCGCTCGGCTCGCGCCTGGCCGACAGCCAAAAGTGCTTCCGTTCGCAGGACATCGAGGAAGTGGGCGACAACCGCCACACGACGTTCTTCGAAATGCTCGGCAACTGGTCGCTGGGCGACTATTTCAAGAAGGAACAAATCCCGTGGATCTTCGAATTCCTTACGAAGGAAATCGGCCTGGATCCGCGCAACCTCTACGTGACGGTGTTCCGCGGCAGCCCGGAGCTGGGCATTCCGCGCGACGAGGAAGCCGCCGCCTTGTGGCAGACGGCGTTCGCATCCGCCGGCATGGAAGCGCCCGTGGCCGACCTGCCGGAAGAGAAGGGGATGCAGGACGCGCGCATCTTCTACTATCCCGAAAAGAAAAACTGGTGGAGCCGCTCCGGCGTGCCCGCCAACATGCCTGTGGGAGAACCCGGCGGCCCCGACACGGAGTTGTTCTGGGACTTCGGCGCGGCGCGCGGGCTGCACGAAGCGTCGCCGTGGAAGGACGAACCCTGCCATGTGAATTGTGACTGCGGCCGGTTCGTGGAAATCGGCAACAACGTCTTCATGCAGTACGTGAAGACGGAACGCGGCTTCGAATTGCTGGGCAAGGCGAACGTGGACTTCGGCGGGGGGTTGGAGCGCATGGCCGCGGCCGCCAACGGCGACCCGGACGTGTTCAAGATCGACCTGTTCGACGGCGCCCGCGCGGCGCTGGAACGCGCCACCGGCAAAACGTACGGTGCCGATGACGCGGATACCTTCGCCTTCCGCGTGGTGCTGGACCATATCCGTGCCGCCACCTTCCTGATCGCCGACGGCGTGCTGCCGTCCAACAAGGACCAGGGCTATTTCGTCCGCCGCCTCATCCGCCGGGCCGTGCGCTTTGCGCGGCGCCTGGGCGCGGGCTCCGTCGTGCGCGCCGCCAGCGACGCGTACATTTCCACCTACACGGAGGCGTACCCGGAACTTGTGGAGAAACGCGAGGCGATTTTGGCAGCCATCGAAACGGAAGAAGGGAAGTTCGCCAAAACGATTGAGCAAGGACTGAAGGAACTACAGAAGGTCATTGAAAAGACGGGTGCGTTTACGGCCGTCGACGCGTTCAACCTGTACCAGAGTTACGGTTTCCCGCTGGAACTGACCGTTGAAGAGTTGCACCGCGGGCACGGCATGGCCGTGGATGCCGAGGCTTTCCGTGCGGAATTCAAGAAGCACCAGGACCTTTCGCGTGCCGGCAGCGGGCAGAAATTCGCCGGCGGGCTCGCGGACGCTTCGGCCGAAACCACGCGCCTGCACACAGCTACCCACTTGCTGCACCAGGCGCTGCGCCGCGTACTCGGCCCGCACGTCGAACAAAAGGGAAGCAACATCACCGCCGAGCGCCTGCGCTTCGACTTCTCCCATCCGGCCAAGATGACCCCGGAGCAGATCACCGAGGTCGAGGCCCTGGTGAACGACGCCATCACGAAGGACTATCCCGTTTCGTTCGAACTGATGTCCGTGACGGACGCCAAGGCCCAGGGGGCCATCGGTTTGTTCGAGGACACATACGCCGCCGTGGGCGGCCAAATCAAGGTGTACACCGTGGGTACGCCGGGCGGAGAGTGGTTCAGCAAGGAGGTCTGCGGTGGCCCGCACGTGGCCCGCACGGGCGAGCTCGGTAGCTTCAAAATCACCAAAGAAGAGGCCAGTTCCGCGGGCATCCGGCGCATCAAGGCGACGGTCAGCGGGCCTGGGGATAGCTCTTCTTGACAGGAACGGGCTCCTTCATTAAGATACCCGCGCTGTAACTGTGGATAGGTTCTTGCCCTTTGGCGCTCAACCTGCTAGAATTCCGGCATCTATGAGCGACAATGCCGCGCAAGCAACCAAGCAGTTCATCGAGGTGCGGGGAACGGTAGAAGAACTTCTGCCGTCCGCCCAGTTCAAAATCAACTTGGAAAACGGGCAGACCATCATCGGCCACCTGTCGGGAAAAATGCGTATGAACCGCATCCGCATCCTGCCGGGCGACGATGTCAAGGTCGAACTGAGTCCGTACGACCTCACCAAGGGACGTGTCGTATACCGTTTTTAACTCCCACGTCGAGAGGCGAACGTCATCGAATCCCCTCGATGACGTTTGTGCATTCCGCCTTCCTATGAAAGTCCGCGCGTCCGTCAAACCCATCTGCCGCGACTGTAAAGTCATCCGCCGGCATGGCCGCCTGGCCGTGATCTGCAAAACCCCGAAGCATAAGCAGCGTCAAGGGTAATCCCACCTCACTATGGCTCGCATCGCAGGCGTCACCATCCCCAACGACAAGCACATCGTCATCTCCCTCACCTATATCTACGGTGTGGGCGACTCCACGGCCAAGAAAGTCCTGGCCCAGGCCAAGGTTGACGGAGACATCCGCACCAAGGACCTGACGGAAGACCAGGTCAACGCCATCCGCACGATTTTGGAGAAGACGCATCGTTTGGAAGGCGACCATCGCCGCCTGACGATGTCCAACATCAAGCGCTTGAAGGAAATTGGCAGCTACCGCGGCACCCGGCACATCAAGAACCTGCCGGTTCGCGGCCAGCGCACCAAAACCAATTCCCGCACCACGCGCGGCAACATGCGCCGCACCATGACCAGCGGCCGCCGTACGCTCACCAAGACCTAAACCGGCTATGGAACCAAAGCAGAAACAATCGACGGCCCCTGCGGCCGCGCCGGCCAAGGCCTCCCGTCCGGGCAAAAAGAAAGCCGTTCGCGCGGTGCCGCACGCCTGCGCCTACATCCAGGCTACGTACAACAACACCATCGTCACCTTGACGGACCTCAACGGCAACACCATTGCCTGGGCGTCCGCCGGCAACTGCGGGTTCCGCGGGCCGAAGAAGGCCACGCCGTACGCCGCGTCGGTCATCGTCAAGACGGTCGCCGAACGCGCCGCCGCCTACGGCGTCCGCGACGTGTCGGTGTACGTCAAAGGCGTGGGCCAGGGCCGCGACGGCTCGCTGCGCGCGCTTAACGCCAACGGCTTCAACGTCGTTTCCATCCAAGACACCACGTCGGTGCCGCATAACGGGTGCCGCTCCAAGCGCGCCCGCCGCGTCTAACGTTCCCCTATGGCGAAGATCCGCAAACCCATCGCGAAGCTTTCCCGCCGCCTGGGGATCGTCCTTGGCAAGGAGAAGTACGTGTCGCGCCGGCCCTACGCCCCGGGCGTCCACGGCCCCGCGCAAATGAAGCGCCGTCCACGCCAGTCCGGTTACGGTCTGCAGCTGCAGGAAAAGCAGCGCGCCAAGGCCCTCTACGGCCTGCGCGAGCGCCAGTTCCGCAAGTACTTCGAACAGGCCAAAAAGAAGCCGGGTAACACGGCCACCCACTTGGTGGAACTGCTCGAACGCCGCCTGGACAACGTGGTGTACCGCCTGGGCCTCGCGTCCACGCGCCGCCAAGCGCGCCAGGTCGTCGGCCACGGCTTCATCGAGGTGAATGGGCAGACGGTCGACGTGCCGTCGTTCCAGGTCCGTCCCGGCGACATCGTCGCTGTGCGCGAAACCAAGAAGAAAAAGGGCATCGTGTCCCAGATCTCGGCCCACGCCGCCACGCGCCAGACGCCCAAGTGGCTGGCCTTGGAAGCCGCCGCGCTCAAGGGCAAGATGACCGCCGTTCCGGAGGGGGAGGATCTGCGTCAGATGTTCGACCCCACGCTCATCGTCGAATTTTACTCCCGCTAATCTTCCTTCGGGGAGGCAACGTGTATGGAGAACATCCTTCTTCCGTCGAACATTCGTTTCGAGCCGGGGACGCGTCCGAATGAGGGGATCATGGTGGTGGAACCGTGTTTCCACGGCTATGGCACCACCCTGGGCAACGCCCTGCGCCGCGTCCTGCTGTCCTCCCTGCCCGGCGCGGCCGTCACGGCCGTAAAGATCAAGGGCGCCACGCATGAGTTCCAAGCCATGGAAGGCGTGAAGGAAGACGTGCTGGAGATCATCCTGAACCTCAAGTCGCTGCGCCTCAAGCTCTTCGGCGAAGGGCCGGTGAAGCTCACGCTGAAGGCCAAGGGCGATGGTCCGGTGACGGCCAAGGACATCGAGCCGAACGCCGAGGTGGAAATCGTGAACCCGTCGCTCACGCTGGCGACGCTCACGAACGCCAAGGCCTCCCTCGAGATGGAACTGACCGTTTCCCGCGGCCGCGGCTACCGCCCCACGGAGGAACGCGCCAAGGAAGCCCACGAGCTGGGCACCATCGCCATCGACGCCCTGTTCTCGCCGGTCCGCACCGTCGGCTACCGCGTGGAGAACACCCGCGTGGGCGAGATCACCAACTACGACAAGCTGATCATGACGATCGAAACCGACGGCACGGTCGAGCCTGAAGAGGCCGTCCGGCAGTCGGCGAAGATCCTCATCGACCATTTCTCCCTGCTGACCGGCGCCGCTCCCATGGAAGAGGAGCCCGCCGCCTAATCCCGCCGCCCCCGCGCGGCTCCCATTCCTATGCGTCATCGCAAATCCGGCAAGGTCTTGGACCGCAAGAAGGGGCCGCGCGCGTCCCTTCTGCGCAACCTGGCCGCCAGCATCGTCCTGCACGAAAAGGTGCGCACCACCGAGGCCAAGGCCAAGGCCGTCCGTCCGCTCGTCGAACGGGCGATCACCTCCGGCAAGGTTTCCTCGCTGGCCGCCCGCCGCAACCTGATGAAGACGTTTTACACCGAGCAGCCGGTCAAGAAGATCCTCGAGGTCTTGGGGCCGCGCTACGCCACGCGCCCGGGCGGGTACACCCGCATCGTGAAGATCGGCCCGCGCCAGGGAGACGGCGGGGCGATGGTGCAGATTGAACTGGTTTAATATGAACATCACCCGCGACAATCAGACCGTCGACGCCGCCGGGCAGGCTCCCGGCCGCCTCGCCACGCGCATCGCCATGATGCTGATGGGCAAGGACAAGGCGTCCTACGTTCCGCACGTGGACGCGGGCGCCAAGGTCGAAGTGGTCAACGCCGGCAAGATGGCGGTGAAGGGCACCAAGATGGACACCAAGGTCTACTACGCCCACACGTCGCATCCGCGCGGCCTCTCGGCCAAGAAGTTGTCCGAGGTATGGGCCAAGGATCCGGCGGACGTCCTCCGCCGCGCCGTGTCCCGCATGTTGCCCAAGAATTCCTTCCGCACCGAGCGCCTGAAGCGCTTGTCGGTCAAGAACTAGCCCTATGGCCGCTCCCAAAACCTCCGGCACGTACACGCCGGGCCTCGGCCGCCGCAAAGAAGCCACCGCCCAGGTCCGTTTGGTCCACGGCGGCACCGGCACGTTCACGGTCAACGGCCGCGACGTGAAGGCCTATTTCCCGGTCTACCACCTCTTGCAGACGGTGAACGCGCCGTTCGCCACCGTCGGGTTGGAAGGGAAGGTGGACGTCGACGCCCGCGTGTCGGGCGGCGGTATCCGCGGCCAGGCCGACGCCGTGCGTCTCGGCATCGCCCGCGCGTTGATCGCCTTCAATCCGGACCTGCGCCCCGCGCTCAAGAAAGTCGGCTTCCTCTCGCGCGACGCCCGCGTCCGCGAACGCAAAAAGTACGGCCACAAGGGCGCCCGCAAGAGCCCGCAGTGGGCAAAGCGCTAACCCCGCAAGAAAACACCTGCCAATCGGCGGGTGTTTTTGTCTTCCGTTAAGGTATTGTTCTTGACAGTTCGGGTGTATGGGGGCATCTTTCGCTCCAATTATGGTGCACAAATCGTTGGGAGAGCATTTGAGGAGCGTTTTGGTATGCCTATTCATTGTGGGTATTTTCTTCTTCGTAGATGGAGAAGAACGGGGTCTTATTGGTATGTACCTTCTCTGGATGTTCTCAGATGATCTTAAACGCCTCAGTCCACTTAAGTCGTAATTTGTTGTATGCGTTTATCGCTGCGACAACGCTTCTGCCATTGGTTCGCCGTTCAGGAAGATTTGTGCCTGTTCGAAGCCGGGGAATTGGCGGATGGTCGACTCGATCTGCCCTTGGAAACGGGGCGTATCGCAGACGCCGCCTAGCGAAACGCTGCCGGACAAATGGACGGCTGGCGGCACGTCTGAGGTGATTTGGTCGACGAAGAGGGAAGATGCGGCCACGGCGTTGTACAGATCGTCGCCATAAGCGGCGTTGTTCAGGGACAACAGGGCGCGCAGGGCCTCGTGGGGCGTGGCGGCCACGGTGGCGACCGGGATCAAGCTGTCTCCGCAGCCGATGGCCGGGCCGTGGGCACCATCGTCGTCCAGTGCGACGAAATACAGGGCGTAACCTTCGGTGGGCAGACCGCCTTTCTCGACGGCATACGGTTCGTCGCCTTGATCCATGCCCGTTTGCGCGCCGCCCGACGGGCCAGGCGAAGGAACGACGGCGGGGGAGCGGGCGGAGCGGGTGTACCACATGCCCGTGCCGAACCCGGCGGCAAGAACGAGGACGGCGGCCAGGGCGTGGAAGAGAATGCGTTGGTTCATACCCGTCCAGTGTACACCAGGGAGGGAAACCTGCTAAAGTACGGCCGTTGTGAGCGACCAATTGGCAAAAAACGCCTTCTTCCTGACCGTCGCATCCGTCGGGCAGAAACTGCTGTCGTTCGTCTATTTCCTCTTGCTGGCGAAGTTCCTCCAGCCCGAAAAGACGGGCGTGTATTCGGCCGCCCTCACCCTCGTGACCACGTTTTCCGTCATCGCCGACCTGGGCGTGCCGCCGGTGGTGATTCGGGACGTGGCGAAGGACCCGACGGGTGCCCGCGGCCTCATTCGGCGCGCGCTGGCCGTCAAACTCCCCGCCACCCTTCTGGCCATTCCCATGGCCGTGGGGGCTTCGTTCCTGTTGGGATACGAAGCGGACGCGCGGTTGCTGGTGCTCTTGGCGGGCGGTATTCTCGTTTCCGATTCGTTGTCCGCGTTCTTCTACGGCGTCCTGCGGGGCCTCCAACAGCTTTCCTTCGAAGCCATCGGCATGTTCACCGGCCAGGTACTGACCTTGGCGGCGGGCGGCCTCGCGTTGTTGCTGCACCCCACGTTGCCGACCCTCGTGCTGACCCTGACGCTCGGCAGTGCGTTCAACGCCGTGTTGTCGGCGGTGCGGGTGGGGAAGGCGCTTGGTTGGCGCACGTTGTTGCCGCTGTGGGACGCCGCGGGCATGCGCGCCGTGGCCGTCACGGCCTTCCCGTTCTTCTTGGCCGCCACCTTCGTGAAGCTGTACAGCACGATGGACATTCAGTTCTTGAAGGTGCTGTTGGGGAACGCGGCCGTGGGGTTGTACAGCGTGGCGTATAAGTTCACGTACGCGTTTCAATTCCTGCCGCTGGCCTTCGTGGCGGCGTTGTATCCCGGCATGAGCGCCTTGGCTGGGGCGAAGGACGCGGACGGCCTGGGCCGCCTGTTCGACCGGGCGTTGCGGTACATGCTGTTATTGGCCGTGCCGCTGGCGTTCGGCTTGTCGGCCATTTCGGATCGGTTGGTGCGGCTCGTGGACGCGAGTTACGCTCCCGCCGCGCCGGTGCTGGCCCTGCTCGCCTTCGCCCTACTGCCGAGCTTTTTGGATTTTCCCATTGGTTCCTTGTTGAACGCCACGGGGCGGCAGGCGGCAAAGACGATGGTGTTCGGCCTGACCTTGGTGGTGAACGCGGCGTTGAATTTCCTGCTGATCCCGCGCTTCGGCCTGATGGGTGCCGCCGCGGCATCGGTCGCCAGCTTGGCGTTCTTGGTGACGGCCGGTTCGCGTTTCATCCCCACGATCATCCAGGGGTATCAGTTTCGGCGGGCGGGGCGCATTGCCTTGCCGATTTTCCTGTCTGGCGTGGCGATGTACGCCGCGGCCCGCGGCTTGTCCACGCTGCCGTTTGCGTCGAATGTCTTTGCCTTGGTCGTGACCGTTTGCGGCGCGGCCGTCGTCTATGTCGGCTTGTTGTTCTTGACGCGCGCGGCGAGCATGGAAGACGTGCGTGCCCTGCGCGCATTGCTGCGCCGTTCCCCGCATGCCGCGCGGGTGGGAAACGCGGAAACAGGTACGCCGCATGCGCCTAAGGTTTCGTGATATGTCCTCGTTCTTGCTGCTTACACCCGACTTTCCGCCGAGACGGGGCGGCGTGGCCCGGTATTTGGACGGCGTGGCCGACGCACTGAAGGACCGTGTGCGCGTGCTAGCTCCGCCGGAACCCGGCGCTGCGAAGTTTGACGCGTCCGCGCCGTATCCCATTGAACGCGCGCCGCTCGAATTCCGTTTTCTGTGGCCGCGTTGGCTGCGCGCCGTACGGTTGTTGGTGGAACGGCGGGAAACGTACGAACGCGTGATTGTCAGCCACGTTCTGCCGTTCGGCACGGCAGCTTTGTTGGCCGGTCTTCGCACCAAGGCACCGTATGTCGTGATTGCGCATGGCATGGACGTTGCCTTGGCGGCGCGTTCGCCGTGGAAACGGTTGCTTGCGGGCTTGGTGTTGCGCCGGGCGGATCTGGTGGTGGCGAATTCCCGCGCGTTGAAAGACGAAATCCGCGCGCGCTTCGGCGCGGAGCGCGTTGCGTACGTCCACCCGGCCGTGACGTTGGGCGAAAAGGGCATGACCGCTCCGCCTTCTTCAACAAGCGTTCGCCTTCTCACCGTGTCCCGCCTCGTGGAGCGCAAGGGGCACCTGCGCGTGTTGGAAGCCCTCGCCCGCCTGCGCGAACGCGGCGAGTGGCCCGACGGACTTTCCTATACGATCGTCGGCGGCGGGCCGATGGCGGAAGCGATTGAACGGCGCGTGGCGGATTTGGGACTGAACGACGTTGTTCAGTTGCAGCGCGACATTCAAGACGAAGTGTTGCCCGGCCTGTACCGAACCCACGACGTGTTCGTCATGCCCACTGTGGCGGGCGGGGCGGACCGGGAAGGATTCGGTATCGTGTATCTGGAAGCCGCTGCCTTTGGCCTGCCCAGCATCGCTACGCGCCAGCCGGGCGTGGATGAAGCCGTGTTGGACGGCCATACGGGCCTGCTCGTTCCCGACGGCAATATCGACGCCCTGGCGGCCGCCATCCGCACGCTCTCGACGGACGCCGCCCTGCGCCGTACCCTGGGCGAAGCCGCCCAACGCCGCGCCCAGGAGGAATTCTCCCGCGAACGGCAGGCGGAAAAACTGCACCATCTTTTCCCATGATCTCCGTCATCATTCCAACCTACCAGCATGCGGGCACCATTGCGGAGTGCCTGGATTCGGTGTTCGAGCAGACCCTGCCGCCCGGGGAGGTGATCGTGGTGAACGACGGGTCGACGGACGGCACGGAAAAAGCGCTGGGGCCGTATCTCGACCGCATCACCTTGATCAACCAGGCGAACCAAGGGCCGCAGGCGGCGCGCAACCGCGGGTGGAAGGCGGCAACGAGCGATCGGATCATCTTCTGCGACGCCGACGTGCGCATGCGGCCGGACATGCTGGAACGGCTGTCGGCGGCCTTGGACGCGAACCCGGAGGCGAGCTATGCGTACAGTGCGTTCCGGTTCGGCTGGAAGAAATTCCCCGGCGTGCCGTTTGACGCCGACCGGCTGCGGCGCCGTAACTTCATCCATACCACCTGCCTGGTGCGCGCGGCGGACTTTCCCGGCTTCGACCCGGCGGTGAAGCGTTTGCAGGACTGGGACGTGTGGCTGACCATGCTGGAAGCTGGGAAGACGGGCGTGCTTGTGCCAGACATGCTGTTTACCGTTGCTGTGCACGGTGCGTCGCGCATCGGCTCGGTGTGGATGCCGCGCATTGCGTACCGGGTGCCATGGCGGTGGTTCGGCTGGGCGCCCCCGGCCGTGCGCCGGTACCAGGAAGCCCGCGCTGCCATTGCGCGGAAGCACCACCTTCTTCTGAACGGGTAGAATCATCTTATGCGCGACCAATTCTTCGGCAAACCGTTTTGGATCGTCTTGGCGGCGCTTGCGGCCGTGTTCGGCATCGCCATTCTTGTTTTTGGGACGCCGTTCGTCGGGGCGGCGCTTGCGGTTGCTGCCGTCACCGTGTTCGTCTTGTCCGTGAAGCGGCTGGAATGGGGCCTGGTCGCGGCCTTTGCCGAGTTATTCGCCAATTCTCACGGGCATTTGTTCAGCGTGTCCGTGGGCGGATTCCCCGTTTCGTTGCGCATGGCCGTGTTCGGCGCCGTCATGGCCGCCTGGGCCGTCCAGCTGGTGCGCCGCCGTGTGCCGCCGCCGTGGCGGGACGAGCGCCTGCGCTGGTTCGCGCCGCTCGCGGCCGCCATCGCCGTAGGGTTCGCCGTTGGCTTCCTGCAAAACGACGCCGGCAACGCCTTCCGCGACGGCAACGGCTTCCTCTACCTCGCCTACGTCCTGCCCGTTCTGTCCGTTTCGTGGACCCCGGACCGCCAGCGCCTGCTCCTGCAGACCTTCGCCGCGGCCGCGGCCTGGGTGTGCCTGCTGACCCTCGGCCTGCTGTATGTGTTCACGCACGTCCCGCGCATGTTCCTTTCGGACGTGTACGCCTTCGTCCGCGACACGCGCACGGGCGAATTGACCGACATGGGCGGTGTGTTCCGCATCTTCCTGCAGGCGCAGTTGTCCGTCGTCGTGGCGGCCCTGTTCGCGGCGATGGTGCCGTTCCTCGGCCCGTTGAAGCGCGCGTGGCCCCGGTGGCTGGCCGTGGCCGCCGCGTTATGGGGCGTCGTCATCATCAGTTTGTCGCGCAGTTTCTGGTTGGCGCTGGCGGTGGCGGCTCCCGTTCTGCTTGTCTTGGCGTGGAAGTATTTGCAAGTTGGCGTGCACCGAACGGCTGCGACGGTGGGATGGCATATCCTGGCCGCGGCAGGCGGCGTGCTGTTGCTGGCGGGCGTGATCCTCGTGCCGATTCCGCCGCGCACAACGGACGTGTCTTCGCTGACGAACCTGTTGTCCGAACGCACCACGGAATCCGACGACGTCGCCGTTTCCAGCCGGTGGAACCTGCTGTCGCCCATGATGGAGGAAATCCGCTCGTCGCCGGTGGTGGGCAGCGGTTTCGGCGAGGAAGTAACGTTCCAAACCGACGACCCGCGCGCCCGCGCCGTGAACCCGGACGGCACGTGGACCACGTATGCGTTCGAATGGGGCTGGCTCGATCTGTGGTTGAAGATGGGCGTGCTCGGGCCGCTGGCGTTCCTGTACCTGCTGTGGCGGTTCGGCCGCGCGTTGAAGCCGATGTGGGAAGGGGAGCTCGCGTGGCTCGGTATCGCGATGGCCGGGGCGCTCGTTATGCTCTACGTCACCCACGTTTTCTCCCCGTATTTGAACCATCCGCTCGGGCTGGGGCTGATCGTGTTCTTCCTGCCGTTCCTGCCGGAACGCCCGCCCACCGTGGCCGTGGAGGCGGAGAAGGTAAAGAAACCCGTCCCTGCCGCCACGCCCGCGTTGGCGATGGACGCGGAATAAAAACACCCCTGCCAAAACGGCGGGGGTATTTTATTGCAACGTCGTTCCGTCCGCTTCCGGATACCCGTTCTTGAACGCCTCGGCGGACATGGGTTTGGCGTCCTCGGGTTGGAGGCGGGTGACGCGCAGCAGGCCGTCCGATGTGCCGATTTCTACGGCTTCGTCTGTGAAACGGACTTGGCCGGGAGGAAGCGTTCCCGCCACGGCTTCGGTTTCCAGCAACTTCACGCGCAGGCCGTTCCACGTGGTCCAGAGGCCGGGCCAAGGCGTATACGCGCGGCGACGGGCGTCGAGTGTGCGGGCAGGCAAGGACCAGTCGGCTTTGCCATCCTCCCGTTCCAGCAGCCGCGTGACGGTCACGCCTTCCTCGGCTTGCGGCACCGGGGCGATTTCCCCGGCGGCGTAGCGCTTCAACGTCTCCGCCAACAGCGGGACGCCCGTTTGGTGGACTTTGGCTTCCAGCGTTTTGTACGTTTCCCGCGCATCGAGCGGGAACCGCGTTTGTGCCAGCAGCGGACCCGTGTCCATCCCTTCGTCCAAGGTCATGATCGACACGCCGGTCTCGGCATCTTGTTCCGCGATCGCCGCCTGCATGGGCGACGGCCCGCGGTGGCGCGGCAGCAGGGAAGGATGCACGTTCACGCAGCCCAGGCGCGGCACACTCAGCACGTTCGGCGGGATGAGTTTCCCATAGGCAACGACCACGAACACGTCCGCCCCGAGCGCGCGCAATTGCTCCGCCACGGTCGGGTCCTTCTTGAGCGACGGCGGCTGCAACACGGGAATGCCGAGCTGCACGGCGGCCTCTTTCACGGCCGGCGCCTTCAGTTCCTTTCCACGACCGGCGGGCTTGTCCGGCTGGGTGACGGCGGCTAAAACGGAAAACGCCCCGTCCGCGGCGAGGGCCTTCAGGAACGGAACGGCGAAGGCGGGACTGCCGAAAAAGACGAGGCGGATCATAGGTTCCTACAATTTGGACGAACCGGCTTCCGTGTACTTGGTGACTTTGTCGATGAACAAGATGCCGTCCAGATGGTCGATTTCGTGCTGGAGGATGACGGCGGGCAGGTCCTTCAGGTCCAGGGTGATTTCCGTGCCGTCGCGGCGCAGGGCCTTGGCTTTTACGGCGCGGTGGCGGCGTACCATGCCGAAGATGCCGGGGACGGACAGGCAGCCTTCTTCTCCGTCCGCCATGCGGAAGGACCGCTGCGTGATTTCGGGATTGACGAGGACTTGCGCGCCGCCGTGACCTTCCAAGTTCACCACGATGATGCGTTTGGACACGCCCACCTGCGGCGCGGCAATGCCGATGCCGTCGTAGATGTGCATGGCTTCTTCCAGTTCATCCAGGAAGGCCTGGGTTTCGGGGAGGGCCAGTTCTTCGCGCGAAACCTCCGCGGAGCGCTGGCGCAACCGCGGGTCGGGGTTCGTGACGATGGTGAGTTTCGTGGCCATATTTACGCGGATATTCGCATAAAATCGGGAGAATGTCAACCCATTACGTTTCCGCGTGCGTGTCAATGATGTGGGCGTCGTCCAGGCCGGAGAGGAAGGCGAGCAGGTCGGGCGTGCGGTCGTGCGGGACGGAAATGAGGACGGCGAATTCGCCGCGTTCGGCCGGGGCGGCTTCGTCTACGGTGGCGAAGGGCAGATGTTCGCGGGCGGCCAAGGCGGTGCGTTGGGCGGCGGCGCGGGCGGCGGCGGGCGGGCGTTGGCGGCAGGCCACGCGTGCGGCACGCACGGCGGGCGGTTGGCCGTAGGCGCGGCGGTTGGCCAGGTCGTCCGTGGCGGTTTTCACCGGGTCGGCGAAGGCGTCTCGGAATACGCCGACGGCGTCGGATTGCAGCAAGAACGTCGCCCGGGAGGCATGGGCCGCGCCGCGCCATTCTTGAGCCTCGCGCACGGCTTGTTCCTGCGCTCCGGCATGCGGGGCGCGCAAGGGCATGTCGGCGTCCAGCACGGCGACCAGGCCCACGGGGGGCGGATCGAACGGATCGAACAGATTGTCCGCATAATGCCGCGTAGCCACGACGATATCCGCCGTTTGGACGGCGTCGTCGTTCCCGTCTTTTTCCGCCACGGCAACGGTTGCTTGCGGGAACGCGGCAGCCAGGGCGGCGGCAACGCCTTCCACGCCGAACCCGGAACGGTCGATGGCATATCCCATGCAAACGGGGCAGGAAACGGGAATGGGTTCTTCCGTTTTGCACGCGCGGCAGCGCAGCGCGTTTTCCCCGACGGCGCGCACGCGCCCGCAGGACGGACAGGCGAACGCATGGCCGCAGTCGCGGCAGCGGACGTTCCGGGACATACCTGTGCGGTTGTACGCGCAGACGGCCCGGCGGCCCTGTTCCAACGCGTGGGCGATTTCTTCCATCAGCCGCGCGCCCAGCAGCGGATGTCCGGCTTGTTTCCGTTCCTGGCCCATGTCGGCGAACACGACGTCCGCCGAGGGAAACGGCTGAAGGACGGACCAGCCGCGCATCGCATCGCCCGCCGAGGGACAGACGTCGCTGAAGACGATGGGTACGTCTAAGAGTTCGTGCGCCAACAAGGCGCAGGCCCGCGCGTCGTAGCGGGGGTTTTTGTCGGCGTTCTTGTGGTTTTCGTGGCTGCTGCGGGCGATCCACACCGCGGCGTCGGCGGGAGGCGGCAACAAGGCGGCCACGCGCGTCCCGACGAGCAGCCGCGTCTCGCCTTTACGAAAAGCCCGCCACGCGCGGAAACGGGCGTTGTTCGTATCCTCGCCGGTGAGCAGGGCCGGGGCGAAGCGGCCGAGGCGTTCATGCGTGAGACGGGCGTCGCGGACGTTCGGCAGGATGAGCACGAGGCGGCGTTCCGGTGCGGCACCTAGATACGCCGACACGAGCGCGGCGGTTCGACGCAGATCGGGAATGCAGACGAAAGCCTCGCGCATGCCGGCCAGCTTCGCCGCCGTTTCGCGGGCCGCAGGCGCTTCGTCGGCGGGGAGCGTGAGGGGCGCCGCCGCGTCCGTTTGTTCCGCTACCTTCGTTGCCTCGCGTTTCGGCGGGGCGGGGATGGCGGCATCCAGCACGGACGGGACGGACTGCACCGCGTCTTTTGCGATGGCTTCGAACCAGCCCAATTCGCCGTCGCTGAGCGCACCCGGCGCCACCACGCGCGCTACGGCCTTCAATCCCTTCACCGCCTCTCCCATCGGCTCCACGCCCGCCACCACGCCCAGCACGGACGCGGCCCGCAGCGGGATTTCCACCACGTCCCCGCGCTTCATGCCGACCAAATCTTCCGGCACGGCGTAGTCGAAAACGCCCATGCGGCGGGGCATGGGACGTATCGGATAGACGTGGGCGATGCGAACGGGCACAAGCGGGGAGCGGGAACGGCGGCTAAACGAGATGGAAGCGGGCGGTTAGGAAGCCAACGCCGAACGGCGCTTCATACGCCAGCAATTCCGCGTCGGCGTAGCGGCCCAGCAGCCCCATTACCACGAGCAGCGGCAGATACGCGCATTCGCCCGCGCGTTCCACGAAGGACGGTTCCAGGGACAACAGGGGCGAAAGGCCCATCGAGCCGACGGCGTCGCAGACGGCTTGGTCGAAGGCCTTGCCCTCCGGCCGTTCCCCCAGCGGGGATTTCTTCGTGAGCGCGTGGGACAGGTCGCCCGACCCGATCACGCCCACCCGACCCTTGTACGACGCCAGCACGTCGCGCAGCGCCTCGCCGAAGGCGGCGTGTTCCTTCGGTTCCAGGCCGCTGTACGTAATGGGCATGATTTTGACGGGCGCGCGCATGTCCGTCAGCAGCAGAAGCGGCACGGTGGCGCCGTGGTCCAGCGCATGGTCCGTGTCGAGCGTAAGCGGCAGGCCTTGGCGGCGCAGCGCACGCTGTGTGGCGTCAATCAGCGCCATGTCCGGGCGGAAGGTCCGCTCCGCTCCCAGGTCGCCGAAACGCGACAGGTCCGTGCGGTACGGGTCGTGCAGGTTGATGGAAAAGGCGTCGGCGTGGCGGGTGGGGTGGGAAGAAATGACGACGATCGTATCCAATTTGGCCGCGGCAAAATCCCCGGCCAGTTTTTTTATGGCCGCGACGGTCTTTTTTAGTTTCGTCCGGTGGCCTTTCCCCACGCTCTCTACGAGCAGCGGGGAGTGGGGCATGAAGCCCGCGACGGCGATCATAAGGTGTCGGAGGGGGCGGAGGCCGTTTGGAAGAACCCACTGGCTTCCGAAGGCGCGGTCAGGTCCGGGCCCTGCGGATGCAGGTTCACGGAACGGGTGTCCGTATGGATAACGTGGTTCCAGTTCCAACCGTAGGCCAGGAAGGCCTTTTCGTCCACGATGTGCCGCCGCCAGCCGTCGGAGATGAGATAGACGTCGGGCGACCCTTCGGCCAGCACGAGCGTGCCGTCGGGGAAGGAGACGGGGAGCCCGGTGGGCAGTTCCGCCAGGGTTTCGGGGGCCGTGGGCTGGATGGGGAAGGAGGGGAAGCGCACCTGCAGGAGTTGCCGCGAAACGATCGGCTGCTTTTGGCCGTTTTGCACGGCGTAGACCCCGCCGGTGGTGGTGTCCTGCATCAGCACGGGGCGCGCGCCTTCGTCGCCCGTGCGGATGGGTTCGCCGTGGAGGTATCCTTCGAGTTCTTCCGGTTCGACGTCCACGATTTCGTCCGGGCTGAAGCCCATGCGCCGCAGGGCTTCCTGGGAGGCGAAGCCGCGCAGGGTGTCGTCCACCAGCAGGAAGACCGCGCCGCTGGGCAGGCGCAGGAGGGAATAGTTGGGGAAGCTGATGGCCGGGCCGATGGGATAGGCGTCCAAAGCGGCGGGAGAAACGCTTACCGGTTCACGGCCGTCGAAACGGCTCATCAACGCGGCGCGCGAGGTGACGGGGCGGCGTTTGTCCCCGTGGATGTACCAGACCTCGCCGGTAGAGCCGTCCTGCAGCAAGCTGCCGCTCGGGTAGGTGGGCACGAACCAGCGGTGCCAAATGCGGACGAAATTGCGGTTGCCCAGCAAGTGCGGCGTGTACGTGTACAGCGCGGCTGTGGCCTGCGATCGCGGTACCACGGGAATGCCGTTGATGGTGACTTCGCGCCCCACGCCGATGCCGCTGACGGTGGCGTTGCGGCGGTCCAAGTCGGCCAGGTACGACTCGCGGATCTGCCGGGCGGCGTGATGCACCTGGTTGCCGAAGCCGCGGAAGCGCTGCAGGCGCGGGTCGTCCTTGCGGCAGCTGTCGCAAATGGCGTAGCCCATGGCCCAGTCCAGCCGGTCCTGGCTGGGGGCTTGGAATTCAATCAGGCTCTGTTCGCGCTGGAGGAGTACGGCCAGGAAGCGCGGGTTCAGCTGGAATTCCTGGGCGGCGTTCCACACGATTTCCGACGCCGGGCGGACGACGCCGTAGAAGTCCTCCGTTTCATACGTGCCGAGGTACCCGCGGGAAAACAGCCGTTGCAGGTCGTCCAAGGTCATGGAGTGGACGTCGTTCAAATCCGCGTCCGACAGGAGGTAATCGGGGTTGAACCAGTCGGCCGTGGTTTCTTCGGCGTGAAGAGGGGCGATTGGGAGTAAAAGGCCTAAAGCGAGGAAAATGGAGAGGAGAGTGCGCATACCCAATGAGTATACCAAAGAAAAACCCGCCCGTATTGCGAGGGGCGGGGGAGAGCTTCCACGGTCAGATGACGGAGATCACCGAGCCGGGGGCCGCGGCGAAATCCGGCGCGCGCATCAGGGTCGGCGTTCCCGGCGGGGCGCCGTCCGGGATCCACCCGACGACGTCGTGGGGGGTCACTTGGACGGTGTTTCCGGCGCCGCCGCGCAGATCCATGTATACGCGGAGAACGCGGAACGAATCGGCCGCGATCGTCTGGTCGTTGAGGGCGGCGATGTCCACCTGGAAGGTGAACGACCTGGTGCCCGAGGCAACGAGCACCGGCGTGCCGACGGGCGTGCTCGCGGCGGTCGCGTACGAGACGCGGACGCGCGAGGCGATGTTGGCTGCGGTGACGTTCGCCCATCCCGGGTTGTTCGTCTCCGAGTAGTCCACCCGGAACGCCACGCGGTGCAGGCGCCCGTCGCCGCAGCGCGGCGAAAGGGCGGCGCGGAACGCGGCGATGACGAACGTGCCGTTGTTACCGATGAATCCGGTTGGACTCGTTGCGTCCCGCGAGAACGCCGGCCGCGTGCGGACGCGGTAGGGCGCGCCCGTATCCGATTCGGCCGGGTACGAGCAGGGGCCGACCGTGACCTTCGCCAGGGGCGGATTCCCGTTGCGGGAGCCGTCCGACACGGCGAGGGGCGTCCGTTGCGCGCCGTTCACCGAAACGGCCTCGGTGCCTGCCGCGAGATCCGCGGCGTAGGCGTCCGCGTCCCCGACGGGCGGCAGGTCCGCCAGCGTGCAGGTGACGTCGAAGCAGCGTTGGGACGTTACCGGCACCGCCAGGGGAAACAGCAGACGGTCGTCCGCGGCGGGTGCCACGGGACCGAACGCGCCGACGAGCGGCGGCCATTCCCGCAGGAGGCAACCCGTGATGCGTTCGTTCGCACGCACGGTTCCCGACGCCCCGGCAGCAAACGGTCCGGCCGGGTTGTCCGCGGCCAGCAGGCCGAGGGCGACGGCGGTGGTTTCCGCCGGATGCGGGTTGTTCAGGTTCCGCAGGCACACGGATCCGAACGGCACGTGCGTCTGGGCGGGCGCCGCTTCCCGCTGCAATTGTGCCAGTAGGAGAGGCGGTGCCAGGAACGACACCTCCAGCTTGGGAGTTGGGGGTGGGTTGAACACCTGCACGCACGTCCCCGCGTTGGTGCGGGCCTGTCCTTCCGGGCAGGGTCCGGGAGGCGGCGGGGGCGGCGTCATGCATTGCGCGGTTGCCGTATCCAGCAGGGAGCCGGGGCCACAGGTCGGACAGTCCGTCGGTTCCGGACAGACCGGAACCTCGGGGCACTCGGGCGGTTCGTCGCACGTGCCCGCATCCGGCAGGTCTTCGCAGACGGGCGGCTCGGGACAGACGGGTTCGCCTGCGTCCGGTCCGTCTTCGCAGACGGGCGGTTCCGGGCATGCCGGGATTTCCGGGCAGACGTCGCCGGCGTCCGGCGCGTCGAGGTCCACGCAGCGGTCCGGGTCGCGGACCAGTTCCTGCCCGGCCGGGCAGACGACGATAGGGGGAAGCACGGGGCATTCCCCGGCATCTTCGTCCTCTCCGCCGTCGGCGGGATCTTCCGTTTCCGGCAGGCAGACCAGGAGATGGTCGTCGCCGCACGTAGGCGGATCCGGGCACACGGGCCATCCCGCGTCGGGCGTTTCCACCGTGACGGGGAGGGTCAGGTCGCACAGGCGGTCGCGATACTGCTCCTGCACCACCTGCTGCGACGCATGACAGCACACGCCGTAATTGTCGAAGAGGAAGCCGTCCCCTTCCGTTTGGCCGCAGGGGGTGATGGTTTCCTCCCCGCAGCCGCCGTTGAGCGCGACGCCCAGCACGAGCGAACTTGCGATGACTTTGATGAACACGGGACGTGTCCTTTCTCCGTCGCCGAATCGGCGCGGGAGTGGGGTGTGGGTACGAAAGAACTTCCGCTTATATAGCGGTTTTTTGGCCGATTGTCAATCCACGGAAAAGAAAAACGGCCCCGTATTAGGGGCGTTTTTCCGCGGTTTTCCGGGCCGCCTTCTTGGCGATGGTGATTTCGCCGTTCGTGGCGGACACGGTGATGGTGTCGCCGTCGCTCACCTCGCCCATGATGAGCTGCATGGACAACGGGTTGAGCACCAGGGTCTGGATGGCGCGCTTGAGCGGGCGGGCGCCGTAGGCCGGGTCGTAGCCCTTTTCCGCCAGCAGCTTCTTGGCCGCGGGGGTGAAGGACAGGTTCACGCGGCGCTGGACGCGCAGGCGTTCGGCGACCTGGTCGAGCTGGAGCCCGACGATCCCTTCGATTTCCGCCTCGGCCAGCGAGCGGAACATGATGATGTCGTCCACGCGGTTCAGGAATTCCGGGCGGAAGGATTCCTTCAGCAGTTCCATCACGCGGGCGCGCGTTTCGCCGTCCTCGCCCTTCTTTTCCTCGGCGCCGGCGAAGCCGATCGTGCCGCCCGCCTTCCCGGCGTTCAGAATCACGTCCGAGCCGATGTTGCTCGTCATGATGACGATGGTGTTCTTGAAGTTCACCTTGCGGCCCTTGGCGTCGGTGAGGTGGCCGTCGTCCAGGATCTGCAGCAGGACGTTGAAGGTGTCCGGGTGGGCCTTTTCGATTTCGTCGAAGAGCAGCACGGAGTACGGCTTGCGGCGGACGATTTCCGTGAGTTGGCCGCCTTCGTCGTAGCCGACGTAGCCCGGCGGGGAGCCGAGGATCTTCGACACGGCGTGCTTCTCCATGTATTCCGACATGTCCAGGCGGACCAGGGCGTTTTCCTCGTTGAACATGAAGGAGGCGAGTGCCTTGGCCAGCTCGGTTTTACCCACGCCGGTGGGGCCGAGGAAGATGAACGAACCGATGGGGCGGCGTTCCTCCGCGATGCCCGCGCGCGAGCGGCGCAGGGCGTTGGACACGGCGGCGACGGCTTCTTCCTGCCCGATGACGCGGCGGCCCAGTTCTTCTTCCATGCGGGCCAGTTTGGCCAGTTCGGATTCCAGCATCTTGGCCACGGGTACGTGCGTCCAACGCGACACCACGGCGGCGATGTCCTCTTCCGCCACCACCTGCTTCAGCATGCCGCGTTCCTTCTGCAGTTTCTGCAGCGCCTTTTCGGCCTCGGCGAGCTTTTTCTCTTCTTGCGGGATGGCGCCGTAGCGGATTTCGGCCACGGTTTCCAGGTCACCGCGGCGCTCCGCCACGTCGGCCTCGCCGCGCAGGCGTTCGATGTTCTTGGTCATCGCGCGGATGTCGGCGATCTTGTCCTTTTCGTTCTTCCATTTGCCTTCCAGGGCGTCGGTTTTTTCACGCAGGTCGGCGAGCTGCTTTTCCAGCGTTTTCAGGCGTTCCTTGGATTCGGCGTCCTCTTCCTTTTCCAGCGCCTTGCGTTCGATTTCCAAGCGCAGGACGTCGCGTTTCATGAGGTCGAGTTCTTCCGGCAGGGAATCGATCTGCATGCGCAGGGCGGAGGCGGCTTCGTCGATGAGGTCCACGGCCTTGTCCGGCAGGCGGCGGTCGGCGACGTAGCGGGCGGAGAGTTCCGCCGCGGCCACGATGGCTGGGTCGCTGATGCGCACGCCGTGGTGCACTTCGTACTTTTCCTTGATGCCGCGCAGGATGGCGATGGTGTCTTCCACGGAGGGTTCCTCCACCAGCACGGGCTGGAAGCGGCGTTCGAAGGCCGGGTCCTTTTCGATGTGCTTCTGGTATTCCTTCAGCGTGGTGGCGCCCACACAGCGCAGCTTGCCGCGGGCGAGCGCGGGCTTGAGCATGTTGCTGGCGTCGAGCGTGCCGCTTTCGGAGGTGCCGGCGCCCATGAGCGTGTGCAGCTCGTCCACGAACAGCACGACCTTGCCGGCGGAATCCTCGATTTCCTTGATGACGGCCTTGAGGCGTTCCTCGAACTCGCCGCGGAACTTCGTGCCGGCCACCATCGCGCCCACGTCTAGCGCCACGAGTTCCTTGTCCTTGAGCAGTTCGGGGACGTCCCCGGCGGCGATGCGCTGGGCCAGGCCTTCCACCACGGCCGTCTTGCCCACGCCCGCTTCGCCGATCAGCACCGGGTTGTTCTTGGTGCGGCGCGAGAGCACTTGCATGACGCGGCGGATTTCGGCGTCGCGACCGATGATCGGGTCGAGTTCGCCGGCGCGCGCGGCGTCCGTGAGGTTGCGACCGTACTTGGCCAGCGCCTGGTAGCGGGCCTCGGGTTCGGGGGAGTCCACTTTTTGGTTGCCGCGGATGTCCTTGAGCGCCCGCATCACCCGGTCTTCGTCCACGCCGAACTCGGCCAGCAGTTTGCCGGTGGACGGGGCGGCCAACAGCCCCAGCAGCAGGTGTTCGGTGGAAATGAATTCGTCGCCGAACTGCTTGGCCTTCTTGGCGGAGGCGGCCAACGCCGAGGCCAGTTCGGGCGTGAGGTGGATTTGCGCCGTCGCCCCGCCGCCGCGCGCGTGGGATTTCGGCAGCGCTTCCAACACGTCTTCCGTACGCATTTTCAGCTCCGTCATGTCGGGCGTGATCTTGTTGACCACGGCCGTCACCACGCCGTCATCGGGGGCGATGAGGGCGGCGAGCAGGTGGATGGGTTCCAGCGCGGGCTGGCCGTATTCCACCGCCACGGCATGGGCGTGTTGCAGGGCTTCCTGGGATTTGAGGGTGAAGTTGTTGGGGAGCATAGAAGGCACGGGAAGGGTGAGCCTGTTAGCACTCTCAATTATAGAGTGCTAAACACGCTTGTCAAACGAGGTTTACCCTTGACAAAATTAAAGGAATGGGGTACAGTTGCCGCGCAAAAACCGCCCGAGGAGAAAGGAAATCGTCGAACGAATTTCCGCCAGAGGCCAGGATTTGCGGATTATTCTTCACAGGTTTCCATACCTATGACCGGTTCCATTAAGACGCTGACGGGCAAGGGCTTTGGCTTCATCGCCCCGGAAGACGGCTCCAAGGACGTGTTCTTCCATGCCACCTCCATGGTGGAAGGCGGCCGCTTCGACGACCTGCGCGAAGGCATGAAAGTGTCCTTCGAGATTGCGGAGTCCGACAAGGGCCCCAAGGCCGTCGACGTCCAGGTGATCGCCTAACGGCATCCCGCGAAACGCCTCCCTCAACCGGGGGCGTTTTCGTTTTCCCGCGTTTTCCCGTACCATCCCGGCCATATGCGCCCCCTGTTGGAAATCAACGGCCTGACGAAAACCCTGGGAGGCCGCGTCTTGTTCGACGGGGCCTCGCTTGTGGTGGGCGAAGGGCAGCGCGTGGCGGTGGTGGGCCGCAACGGGGCGGGCAAGACGACGCTGTTCCGCATGATCCTCGGGCAGGAGGCGCCGGACGCCGGGGAGATTCGTTTGATGCCCGGATTGCGTTTGGGCTGGGTGGAGCAGCACGATCATTTTGAGCCCGGGGAAACGGTGGCGGCGTATTTGGAACGGGAGAGCGGCAAGCCGGCGTGGGCGTGCGCCAAGATGGCCGCGCGGTTCCAGTTGAAGGGTGCGTGGCTGGAGCGGCCGTGCCTGGATTTGTCCGGCGGGTACCGCATGCGCGTGAAGCTCTCCGCCATGCTGTTGCGCGACCCGAACCTGCTGCTGTTGGACGAGCCGACGAACTACCTCGACTTGGCCACGCTGTTGTTGCTGGAGGAATTTTTGCGCACGTTCCGCGGTGGGTATCTGGCCATTTCCCACGACCGGCAGTTTTTGAAGAACACCTGTTTGGAAACGTTGGACGTGGCGGGCGGTGCGTTGCATTTCTTCCCGGGCCCGTTGGAGGAATATTTCGCCCAGAAGGAGCAGGAGTTGGCGTGGAAACTCAAGGCGAACCGCAAGGTGGAGGATCAGCGGCAGCGGTTGCAGTCCTTCGTGGACCGGTTTCGTGCCAAGGAAAGCAAGGCCCGGCAGGCCCAGTCGAAGTTGAAGCAGCTGCGGAAATTGCAGACCATCGACATTGAACATGCGCCGCCGGTGGCGCGCATTCGGTTGCCTGCGCCGGCCGTGTCGAAAGGGTATGCGTTGCGGACGACGCGCCTGGGCATCGGGTACCCCGATCGTCCGGTGGCTTCAGGCGTGGAGTTCGACGTCCAGCGCGGGGAGCACGTGGCCCTGGTGGGCGACAACGGCCAGGGGAAGACCACGCTGCTCAAGACCTTGGCCGGGGCGCTGCCGCCGCGCGAGGGTTGGTTCCGCTGGTGGCCCAAGGCGCGCGTCGGGTTCTATTCCCAGCACGTGCAGGACATGCTGCGGCCGACGGAAACGGTCGAAGCGTATTTGCGCCGCTGCGCCCCGTCCGATGTACGCGACGAGGACGTACTGCGGATGGCGGGCGATTTCCTCTTCCGCGACGATGATTTGGAGAAACCCGCGCGCGTGCTCTCCGGCGGGGAGAAGGCGCGGCTGTGCCTGGCGGGCATCCTGCTGCAACGGCACGACGTGCTTCTGCTCGACGAACCGACCAACCATTTGGACGTCGAAACCACGGAAGCGTTGGCTGATGCGTTGCGGGAATATCCCGGCACCGTGCTGTTCGTGTCCCACGACCGGACCTTCGTGCATATCGTGGCGGACCGATTGTTGGAAGTGCGCGACGGCGCCGTGCGCCAGTACCCGGGCACGTACGAGGAATACGTGCAGGCCATGCAGGAGGCGTTGGGAGAACGGGAAGAGGGCGAGGCCCCGGACGGCGCGGCACGGATCGACAAGGAAGAAGCGCGCCAGCGGCACGAGCGGCACCGGGAGATCCGGCGCGAACTGGCCCGCCTGGAACGGAACATGGCGGACTGGGACAAGAAAAAAAGCGCCCTGTTGGCGTTCTTCTTCGACAATCCGTTGGACTACGATCCCGAGAAACGGCGCCAGCTGGAGGAGGCTCAGAACGAACTGGAGGCGTACGAGCGCCGCTGGTACGAGTTGCAGCAGGAGTTGGAGGGGTGATTACTCTCCCGCCGGCAGGACCGTGCCGAGGGTGCGGCGCATGAACGGGAAAAACCCGATGCGGTGGAGGATGGGGTTCATCCAGCCCGCGGTGATGCAGAAATAGGTGTCGTGCGGCGGCGTGTGGTGCACGGCGTGGTGTTTCGGCGACAAGATGAGGCGACGGCGTTGCAGCCAGGCCACGAAGCGCGGCACCTGCGGCGCGTGGGCCCATTTGTGGAACTGGTTGGTGGCGAGAATGCCCAGCAGGAAGAAGAAGATCAGCGCGGCCAACAAGGGATGCACAGGGGCGATCCACGCCGCCAGCAGGGCAAAGGGCAGCGAGATCAGCGAGTTATTCCCGTTCACTTCAAAGAAGCCGTGGTGGCAGATGGCCGTCTGGTCCACGTGGTGCTCGCGGAACGGATGGATGAAGGCCTTGCCGAGCACGGGCGTGCGTTCGCTGCCGAAGGTGTCGCCCAGGAAATGGACGAGGCCGGAGACGAAATCGGCCAGCACGTACCCGGCGATGACGAGCGCCACCAGCGCCCCCACCCACCAGGCGGACAATTCCAACAGCACGGTCCAGGCCTTGGACAGTTTCCACGCCAGCAGGGACATGGCGCCGAGAAACGCCACGACGGCGGCGACTTGCAGGGAATGGTGCGCGCGGGGAACGGCCATAACGCGGAACACGATAGCAGATTTCGCCTAGGCGCGCATATCATTTCAAGAAATCCGGCGCGATGCGCAGAATCTTGTCGTCTCCCGCGCGCGCGGTTCCGCGGTCGTCGCGGTTGGAGGTGGTGACGTAGAGGAACCCGTCGGGGCCGACGGTCACGGCGCGCAGGCGGCCGTGGGTGCCGCGGAAGTATTGTCGGAAGTTCGTCACGGACCCGTCTTCGCCCACGTCCGCGGCGTACAAGGACTGGCCGAACAGGCCGGCGAAGAACAGCGTCCCGTCCGCGAAGGCGATGCCGGAGGGCGCCCAGGTGACGGAGGCGCCGGACTGGCGTACCGGAGCGACCATGCCCGCGCGGGTCTGGTCTCCCTGGATGGTCGGCCAGCCGTAGTTGCCGCCTTTTTCCACCAGGTTCAGTTCGTCGAAGCCGGTTGAGGCGCCCGTGCGTCCGTGTTCGGTCTGCCACAGGCGGCCCTGCGCGTCCCAGGCCAGCCCCTGCGCGTTGCGATGGCCGTAGGACCAGACGGCCGTGCCGAAGGGGTTGTCCGCGGGAATGCCGCCGTCGGGCGTGAGGCGGAGGGTTTTGCCGGCGAGCGAGGACAGGTTTTGGGCCGCGTTGGCGTTGCTCGCGTCCCCGGTGGTGAGGTAGAGCATGCCGTCGGGGCCGAAGGCGATGCCGCCGCCGTCGTGATAGAGGGCCGAGGGGATGTCGTCCAGGATGACCCGGTCGAACGCCAGGCGGTCGTCTTCCAACACGAAGCGGGTGACGCGGTTCCGCGAGGGGTTCGCCGTCGTGTAGTAGAGGTAGACCTGGCGGTTGGTGGCGAAATCCGGGTGCAGTGCGATGCCCATCAATCCGCCTTCGCCTGCTTCGGCCACGGCCGGAACCGGGAAGGCGGCGGGTTGCGTTCCCAGGCGGCGCAGCGTGCCCGGGCGTTCGGTGACGAGCATGTCACCGTCGGGGAGGAAGGCGACGGCCCACGGCACGTCCAACCCGGTAACGATCACGCTGGCGGCGTACGACAGGAAGTCCGTTTCGTTCACCACATGAACGGCTGCCGGGTTGAGCCCGAGGGAGGGGAGCGAGCCGAGGGTGCCGACGAACCGCTTCAGCCCGACGTCGTACACGCGGTCGGTGCCGTCGGGTAGGATGAGGTCGGACGGCGGATAGGACGCGAGTTCTTCCTCGTTGACGACGGGTGCGTGGCCCACGGTCCAGCCGTAGGAGGCGAGGACGTCCGGGGCCAGGATGCGCCGGCGGTATCCGGCGTCGTTGAGGACGTAGACCGCGCCCGCTTCGGACCGGACCAACCGGGCGTTCGGGATGGCCGCCACGGCCCCGGCAGGGAGAACGTAAATATCCCCGTCGGCGTAACCGTAGGAGGCGAATACCCGTTCATTGCGGATCCAGCGTTTGGCGTTCCGGTGCAGGACGTACACGCGCGGGTCGCCTTCGGCGCGGATCAGCATGCCGTCGGGAAACTGGTTGCCAGGCGTAACGTAGGCCGAGGCGCTCGCCAGGACGCGCACCGTGCGGGCGGCGGGGTTCAGTTCGACCAGCGTGGTGCTCGTATTGTTGTCGTGGTGGCGTTCGGCGAAGGCACCGTGCGGGTCGACCGTGAACGACAGGGCATAGACGCCGGCGGGGAAGCCGGTCACGTCGAAGTATTGGTCGGGCAGGGTGGACGGGTAGACGTCGGCCCAACCGACGGAGACGCCTTGCGCGTTCCCCCGGCAGCCGCTGTACGTGCGGGGCTGGCGCGGGGCGTCCGCGGGCGCGTCGATGGTTTGGTCGTCGCGCATGCAGAACGTGGTTTTTTGGGTCACAGCCTGGCCGTCGACCGCACCGGCTTCGGCGGGGCGGATGAGTTTCAGGACGTATTCGCCGAAGTCGTCGTAGTGGTAGTGGTCGTGGATGTCGTGCCAGAACAACGTGCCGACCGGACGGTCGACGAAGCTGCCGTCCGCGCGGAAGAGGCGTTGGGAGGCGTCGAAGGTTTCGTCGGCGCCGGATGCGGCCGCGGCGGGCGTGCGCAGTTCCAGCGCGCCGGTTCCACGGTTCCAAAACGTGGCGGTGAACCGCAGGCGCGTCCGCCCTTCTTCCACGGCAAACCGGATGTCGTACGGCGCGACGGGTACGAGGTCGGGCAGGAGCAGGGGGTCGACGGCCAGGCCGAGGAAGGTTTCGTGGGTGATGGCGGCGCCTTCGGGGGAGGCCGCCAGCTGTTGCGGCTCCACGACGGCGATGTCGGACCAGCGGAACCCCTGGGTCAGGAACGCCTGTTCCGAAACGACCCAGCGCTTTTGGCCGTCTTGGATGAAATACACGCGCGGATCGCCCGGCGCTTGGGCCAGGATGCCTTCCGGCAGCGGGGAATCATGCGCGGAAACCGGCGCGGCAAGGAACCCGGCGGCGGCGACGCTGCCGAACGCGACGAGGCCGCAGAGCGCGGCGGCGCGGCCGGCGCGGAAAGAAAAATGACGGGGCATATCCCCGTCATCTTACGCCGTTTCGTATGTCGGCTCAATCGGTTGGTTGTTCCGGCTGCCCTGGCTGACGTTGGTTGCCGCTGGCGAGCGTTTGGCGTCGCAGGATGTCGCTATGGCATGAGCGCGAGCGGGTCGAGCCACGCGTTGATTTCGTCGGCGGTCCGCACGTATCCGCGGATGTCGATGTCAGTGCCGCGGTGGATGCCGAGGTGCAAGTGCTTGCGCACGCCGTCCGTTTCCGGGCTGTGCCCCTCGCCGAGCAGACCGACGGTTTCTCCGCGCACCAAGGTGTTGCTTATGGCGTGCGTGATGCTTTTTTCGTCCAGATGGCCGTAGACGATGGTGGCGGGTTCGCCGTCGATCTCACAGGCCTGCAGCGCATAGCCGCCGTACCCGCGCGCGAAGCCCTTGCGCAGCAGCGGACCGTCGCAGACGGCCCAGACGGGCACGTCGACGCCCTGTTCTTCCTCCGAAACCTCGAAGTCCACGCCGACGTGGTACCCGGTGAACCGGTCGTTGGGCACGGGGGAGGTTTCCGGGCTGACGGCCAAGCCGAAGGTTTTCTTGGTCACGCGGGCGTGCGCGTCGGCCATCGGGAGGGAGAGGGGAGAGGTCGAGGTGGGTGCGGGGTCGGCTGTTTCTTCGTTTTCCTGGGCGGGGAGGGAAGATTCCACCGTGGGCGGCGTGGCAACCACGTCGCTTGCCGGCTCGGCGGGCTGGTAGGCGGCAGCCAAAACTACGCTTGAGGCAAGGGCCAAAAACGCCGCGACGAGGGAAAGCCGGATGATCGGATGGCGGTGCATACGCGGGGATTCGCCGGGCCGTGGATAAGTGGCCTATTCAACCACGTTTTCGCGCTTACGTCAATCCTGGGCGGCCATTTATACACACCTTGCCAGGTTTTCGGTCGATTGGTATAGTTCCGCTCGCCGCACCAAGATTCCGAGGTAGCTCAGCGGCAGAGCAGTGGACTGTGAACCAGGGCCCGCACGGGTCCAAAATAGCAGCTTCCGGCGGAGACGCCGGAATGAACACGGGGAGAATTGCTGGAAGCCCTCGCCGCCCAGGCAGGGTAATCAGCAGCCGAGCCCGCGCGCCGGAAGGCGCCGGGAAGGTTCAGAGACTATCCGCAAGGAGTAGGGCCGCGCTTGCGCGGTTCGAAGCACCCCGCATCCTCGCCCGCCAGGGACGGATGAAGATATAGTCCGCGCGTCCGGGAAACCGGGCGATCAGCGTAATCCATTGGTCGTGGGTTCGAATCCCACCCTCGGAGCCACGAACACCACTCAGGGCAACTTGAGTGGTTTTCGTTTTGTCGTGCCTATCAAAAAGGGCTAAATAGCCATCTTTTGGCTTGAAGTGAAACTCGCCATCAGCAAAAACCAGTTCGGTAAACACATCGATGAGGATGTCACGCTTTTCCGTATCAAGTGCGTGTTTGTAGTATTGGCTAGCCATTTTTACGAGTTCGGAAAAGGTCAGGACGTATTTCAACATTTCTCCCTCAGCCTCCCGATAGTTCTCCATCTTTTCGGATACCTCGGCTAGCTCCCCCTCAAGACGAATCAAATCATTTGCGTAATCTTCAAGACTTGATACGCCGTTCCTCAGTAGTGTGATTTTGTTTTTCTTTAGGTAATCCAAATCCCCGTAAATGCGCTTACGTTCACGTTCGAGATCCGCGAGCTCCTTGTCGCGTTTGGCTGCAATACGGTCGAGGCCAGAATGTGCGCCTAACTCAATGTCGATCATCTCTTCCTCGGTAAAGTAGATTCGATCCAAGAATGCCTCTATAGCCCCGTTGATTTCGTCTTCGTTCGTGTTGACCTTGGTATTCGTGCATCCGGGCTTGCATCGAGATCGGTAGTACATGGCACCTTTCTGCTCGTAGGCGGAATAGGCGCGACCACAGGAGCAGTGAACGAGGTTTCTGAAAAGAATGAAGTCCTTGTCGATGTAGTGAACGCTTACATTGCGCGAGACGAGTGCTTTTTGGACTTTCTGGTAAAGGCTCTCATTGATGAGCGAGGGGTGTTTGCAAGCCCAAACACGACCGTCCTTGCCCTTGTGCTTACCGACGTAGGCCGGATTCTTCAAGAGATTCTCCATTGTCTTTGCTGTGATGGGACGGCTGACCTGCAAAATCTCGCTTTCGTCATTTGAAAGGATTTGGTGGCGTGTACGGCGAGCGCGAGATGGCTTCGTCGTCAGCCCCTCCTTGTTTGCCCATTTAGCCAACTGCGCAAAACTCCACTCTCCGGTGGCGTAGAGCTCAAAAATGCGTGCCACAATAGCGCCACGCACGGGGTCGATTCTTTTGTCGTCTGAACCGAAGTCTAGATAGCCGATAGGAGCCGGGCCGAGACAGCGACCTTGCGCTCGGAACTTTTCAAAAGTATTGCGCACCTTCTCGCTGATGACGCGGGAGTAATGTTGAGCGAACATCCCATCGATGTCGCGGTGCAATGCGCCTGAGCTTGTCTTGTCGTACGTTACCTGAACGAACTGGAAATCCACCCCGTTGTCCATCAGGTTTTTGATGAGCATGTCGTCCTGCTCATTGCGACTAATGCGATCCCAGCAAAGACAGATCACGCCTTTGTACTCTCCCTTCAAAAACGCTTGAGCCATCCGTTGAAACTTCGGGCGCTCAATCTTGTAGCTGACGCGTCCGTCCGGCGTGAACTCGATCTCTGCCGTTTTGAATGCGGTGTGCTTTTCCCGGATTACCCCGTTCTCGAGAAAACTGTCGATACTCTCCTCAGCAACAAGCAAGCCGTTCTTTTTCGCAAAACTCAAACACTCATCGACCTGATACGGAATCGAGTTCTTTTGGTTCTGTGTGTCGTCTGTGCTTTTGCGACAGTAGACTAGATACGCATTCTTTTTCATACCGGTTCGTTAGATTTTAGCAGGTTTTTGCTCTGGAGGGATGAGCTTGCCGTCTTTGATGGTGTAACCGCTGGCGATCAGCCTTCCGTGAATCTTTTGTAGAGTATTGAAAAAACCAGCAAATGAGTCTATTTGCTCGGGGGAGAAAATCCGATTTTGCTGGCTTTGATTTAGCATGTTGGTTTAGAGCTCCCTATGAGCCGTCGTCATCGATTGCAATCACACCGTTTCTTGCTATGTCCTCAAGGTCGTCTGCTGTAAGTGCGTTTTCAGTTGGCCGGAAGTTTTTCTGTTCCGCGAACTCTTCTTTTCGTTTTGCCTTCAAGAACGTCCAGCTATCGGTGACGCAGCCCGACCGGATGGACTTCGCAATGTTCGCGCGGGCAATCGAGACAAGCTCGTTCTGCCAAGCCTCGATTTTCATTGCAAAATCAGGATCTTTTTCTTCATGTCTCCAAAGCGTGGAAGCATCGATTCCTGCCCACAAACAGGCTTCATTCTTCGTTGCGCCAAAACGGAAGGCGTCTTCGAGTTTTGCAAGAACCTGCTCACTCATCACCGTCGGCCTTCCGGGGGATTTTGGAGGGGGCATTTCGCGCCTTTGCTTCGGCGCGGCGACGGTTGGATTCCGTCTCTCGTTTTTGGAGTTCATAGGCATTTGCAAATCGATGCAGTTTCTTCTCTTTCGCTGTCCTTTTCTTGAACTCGAACCGTTTCATTCGTTGCACAAGAGCGTGATTGGCCTTGGTTGTAAGCAGCTTTGCATTCAACGATTGCCGTAGATCATCCTGAAAGCGTTTCGAGAGAAGAGCTGTTGGATGATGAATCGTTGTGGCGAAATACAGCTTGTCCTTTGTCCCGACTTTTACCCTGCATGACTTTCTGTTTTCTTCGACGTAACAGAGGAATCCATCTGGTAAGACTTTTTCCATGTAGCACTGGATGAGATAGACCATCGATCTGTATTGCATAGTGTTGTCATGCCGGAGCTGCAGACGGGGGAACCAAAGCCGTCCCAAAAGGACAGCCTCGTTTCCCTCGACTGCAATACGGACGTAAAGCAGTTGCAGCACCTGTTTTCAGAGCACGTTCCCAGCCGCGCGTCTGTACCCCGGTGCTCGCCCTATGGTGCAAGCGAAAGCCCCGGTAACTACACTTGTCATGCCGTCTGCCGCACTTCGATGAGTCGAAGTCGCTTGGGTCTAACCGTGTATCTCTCGATTTGAGTGGCAACCGGCCGAGGCTCGAGAGTTCGCCCACCTTTTCGGCCAGAGTGGTTAGCTTGCTATCCGTCGTAGAGAACGGATTTCAGGTCGCGGAGGGTTTGCATGTATTCCTTCGCGTGCACCTCATCCGATTTCCCAAACAGAAACGAATCGCAGAGCTCTTGTCGTTCAGGTGAGTCACGAAAGACGAAGAGCGCCTTGCTATTGCCACTTGCTCGCTCAATCGAGATCAAAACAACCCCTCGGCATTTCAGGAATGCCGCGAGGTAGAGCGAGTTGGTGGAATAGACATCGTTCATACGTATTCGCATACAAACAAAACAACACTCGCAGGATAGAACCGTGCGAGTGCTGGGGCGGAACACTTTCTGGTCTAGAAAGTGTTAGCAGGAAATCGTTCGTGCAAAGCCTTGTCTATTCGACCTCGGATGACATGAAGCTGTCGAGCGCGTTTCTTGTCTAACGCTGAAGTATTTTTGAAGTCCAGCGTATCGTCATCTTCAGGATACAGTTCGACTACAAGGTCGCGATCCGTAACCCCATCGCTCTTCTGCTTTTTCTGCGAGAGCGTATAGACGCCGATGTCCCTATCGAGCTTCGGGCGGTATTTCCATGGACGCCATTGTTTTGATTCTTGGATGTGGATTTTTCCTTCTTTGGTACGCGAAACGCGAGTGTTCAGGAACGATGATGCCCGAATGACCGCATCCATGATCTCTTCCTTGGATGCAGGCGCGTTGATGCGCAGATTCACCCACTCATTGTTCACGAGGTCTGTGGTGACTAAGATTTTTGCCGTACGTGCATCATGGAATGATCCCGTAACTATGTAATAGGCAAGAGCCTCTGCGTAGTTTGCCGTCAGCCTGAATCGGTGTCGAAAACGGTGAATGTCTTTGTACCATCCATCCCAGAACCAAGGATTTTCTTCTTCTTGGGCTTCGCGCCACGATTCAAAAGAAACCATACCTTCACCTCTAGCCGGATCAATCAGATGCTTTTCCTGCATCTCTTCAATCCATTCGTGAAAAACAGGGTGGAGCTCAAGCAACTGTAAAGTCTGCCGCTCTCCCTCGGCATACTTCTCGCGTTTCTTTTCTAGATTTTCTTTGCTGATTTTTCGCATACGTATACGACCGGCAAGCGGTCTAAGACAGACTAATCCTCTCGCGTTCCTGAGCTATTTTCAAGTGTAAAGTTGGCTATTCTTGAGCAATGTTGAGCGATGTGGGATTTTGCGATACACTTTCTCCGCTATCACACGTGAGCCAAACGCCCTTCATAGGCGGATTTTTGACGACCATTGTGACCCGTAAGGGGCAGCAGTATGAATCTGCGCACAATGGTCGTCCGCAAGGGCGGCTTGCGTGTGATAGCCAGATCCCCAGCTGCTGTCCCTTTTGGTTTGGACAACAAGCGGGAGCTGTAACTTTGCTTACTCTTAGCAGTTACACTATGGCTCACAACCCCGCTTGGCTAATCAACAAGCACCCTAAGAATCTCAAGGCTCAAATCAAGGAGCTTACGGTGCGAGGATACGTTGTCACGGTTCAGGATTCTACGACCGCTCAGTTAGTACGCAGAAAGCAGTTTAGCTGCCTTGTTGCCACTCTGAGCTTTCTATTCTTTGGTGTAGGGTTTTTCATCTACCTGTTCTATTTCCTCGCCCAGCGAGACGATACCGTGTACCTCGACCTCGACACGCAGGAACCTGACCCGCATTGGCAGGAAAAGCAGACAGCGGGCAACAAGCGTTTTTGGATAGTCATCGGTTCTTTTTTCGGCTTCTTCTTCGTCGTACTTCTGATTGGGTGTGTCTTGGCTGCTGTCGATACTGGAACGCCCTCCACGGCCTCCCAGACGCCCTACACGGTGGCTTACGAGAAGACCAACCCACAGCTCGGTTTGGCACAGGCAATCGTCATTACGCCCGAACAGGCCACCAGAGAGAACCTACTTGCCTTGGGGGAGGAGCTGCACCGAAAGTACGGATCTGAGCAGCTCGTATGGATTGGGATTTTTACCGACAAGGATCTCGCCACGAAGTTTGAGGAGTACACATCGGACGCCGGACTACCTGCGACCACAAAGGCTGCGTATGAGAAGGCTTGGATCGGCATCTACAGCAGGGTCGAAGGAACAGGACTCGATCATTTAGTGATTCAGCTGGACGGTTTGAACGGTGAGGGAAAAGAGACTGTAAAATACTAGAACAAAAAGCCGCCTCCCGGGGCGGCCTTTTGTTTAGCTCTCGGCTTCTACTTCGGAATCGGCTTCGGTGATGGAGGCAGAGACTTCCTCCGCTGTTTTTTCAACGAGCTTAGCGAGCTGCTCGGGATTCAGCGTAATGAGCTTACGCGTGCCGTAAGCAAGATTGAGCTCCTTCATGAGGCTACGGATTTTTGCTCGAGACTGTGCAAACTCTGCATGGTTGCCAAGGTAATCGAGAACGGAAATCAGGATTCGATCCGAGCGTCCCATGGCACGCTCGAGAACCTGCTGATAGATGTCCTGCGTCTGCAACAAAATCTTCGTGTAGTGGTACGGGTCTTTTTGTACCAGATGGCCGAAGAACTCCGGGTCTTTCTCCCACGGCGCTCGCGTGAGATGCGCAGCCCACCATAGGCGGGCTATGGCATGGCGGCGCAAGTCGCGGTCGTTGCCACTTGTAAACCAGTGCTCAAGGACGTAGTTGATCGCCTTTTGTTTCGACTCATCATTCAAGTCTGCATAGGAACCATCAAGCCCCCAGCGTGCCATTGTATAGGCGCGGAAATCCACATGGCTCAAGTATGCCCAGAGACGAGGGTCAGAAGCCTGTGTTTCATCTAGTTCGGGGTAGTAGCCGTGCAGCACGATTGCATTTTCAAGATCGGTTGCAACCGGGTCATCCTGTGGCGCAGAGAGTACAGGACGGGGCGCACGAACCTCGATAGTAGAAGGGAGACAGTCAGCCTCGTCCACAGATTCAAACTCCTTGAAATAGTTTTCCAGAGTAATGCCCGCGCGGAGCTGATCGCGCATTCGATCTACGGCAGCGCGTTTGAAGATTTTTTGGTAGTTGCTCATACGCTTTCATCCTCTGTTACCTCTAGCAGTCCTTCGATGCTTTTGAAACTGCGGTCTAATGGGTATTCGAGAATCTTTTGCGCGACCTCATAGGCGGATTTGTCTTGAAGTCCTTTTGCTTCAATGGTGGCGGCGATTCTTGAATGCCAGTTCTTGTCGATGTAGTAGCCGTTTTCATCGCGTACCTGATAGACGGCATCGACCAGCACGGGGAGCACTACCGAAGCGTGCAGCATTCCTTCAGACACTTTTTGGCCGCGAACATCTGCGTAGTGTTTCCAGTCAGATTTTGAAAGCACTATTGCGATCTTGTCGTCCGTGTAGTCGATTTGAGCCGAGCCCTCATGAAAAGTACCCTCGCGGATCGACATGAAAGAGGAAACGGGCGGACGCAGAGGATCATAGCTCTTCTCTGCGATGAAGGAGCAGTAACCGCCGACTCCAAGCACGTCACCGGCTTCAACATCGAATGCGTTGCTGCCGTAGTCAGGATGGGATTCGCTCGGACGATAGTTCGCAATGTCCTGATCGGCACAGATGTAGAACCCAACCGTTACGCGCTCACGAATGCGGTTTGCCGGGATGACGAACCTGCTAGTAGTCTCGCGGCTCGAAAAACTCGTTCTGTAGAAGGTGCCACGACACTCTACCTCGACAACAAACGACGCCTTCTCTTTTTTGATGAGGTCTTCGATTGCCTTGTTCTTGAGCGAGAAAACAGGGTTCAGAACAACCTCCTCTTTCCCGAGCTCATAGCGGAACTCAGCAAGTTTGAACTCGCCACCGACGTCGTCCTCGTTTCCGAGAACCGGATGCGGAAATGATTTTGTACTAACCTTCATAGTTTTCTATGCCAAGAGCATACTTTTTCTTCGACGGAATGGTAACGGCAAGCCTGAGGGATTTTCCGCTTTCAATAGAAAGTCCTGTGATGAGAGACTCTTCAATCTTGTATTGCTTACCAGTCTGCGCATCTGTCGCTTCATGAAGCTGCACTGTGTAGTTACTGTCATCGCCGACGGCAACGATCTTGATCGCGCCTTCGCAGCTTTCTCGTCCTGTAAGGATGAAGTGGTACACAAAGCCAGTTTTTTCCTTTTGCACGAAGCTGCGGAAGCTAATGTTTGATGTCTTGATGCGCACACCCTTCTTGTCACCCGGTGCACCACCGGTTGGAACGCCTTTGCGGGAGGAGCCCCCACTGCCTTCAGAGGTACCGGGCTTCACGCTTCCCATCTGCCTGCTCGTCACCACGCCCTTACGGACAACTGTATCGATTGTAACTGGAGCAGGCTCTTGCACCGATCCCACCTCGCGCCCAGATTCTTCTGTGCCAGTTTTTTCAGTTTTGTCGCGGGGGAGTGCGTCGGTCTTACCCAGACTCTCTCGTTCTTCGCTTTCGGGCAGGTAGCGATCAAGGCCGGGAATGTCTTCGGGAGCACTGGTGATCGCTTCGTTCATGCCCTTGAGGGATTCTTTGATGAAGCCTTCGAGTTCTTGTAGCGCTGCCCAGCCATTCTTTTCCACACGGTCTTTGTTCCAGTCGTCATGAGCCGGAGGCTCCATGTCACGCAAAAGCGTATTGCCACGATCATTCTCGCAAAGGAAAACAGCGGCGAATGGTTCACGTAAGACTCGGTATTCTTTTTCTTGAACGACCATTTTCGGCTTACGAGCCATCATGACTTTCTTGGGGAACCCTTCGCCTTTTTTGACGTAGAGATCAACAGTTCCAAGGTGTTTCAGCTCCTGACGAAACTCCTGACTGGGAGATGTAACTGCATCGAAGTAGAACTTCGCATTCTCAGCCTCGTAATCGTCGAGATACTGGGGGAGAGTCTCGGCTGTAATGATCTTTTCCGTTGCTTCGTTTTTGATAGTTACTTCTAGGTCGCCGCGGTGGATGGCAAGCCAAAAGTTACGCAAAACGGATTCAATCAGCTTCGTTTCCCATTCTTGCTCCCCCGTATAGCCCATGATGAAGATGTCCGTCCCAGTCTCTGTTCTCTTGAAAAAGTCAGGAATCATGCCAGTTTCCCGGATCGCCTGATAGCCACTGATTCCGTAAAATCCAACGCCTTGGCGAACATCTTTTGTTTTGTCGTGATGGCTGACGAGCCGCGCTTTTCCTTGAAACACAGCGTGCCCGTCTCTATCAACACTGGAATAGAAAACGGTTCTCAGTGCGGATGCGGCAAAAGGCGCTCCTTTGCCGATACCGAACGAACCTCCACCCGCACCCTTTGCATCACTTGTGCCGATAGTGCGAACGAGGCGGTACCAGTTGCCACTCACATCGTCATCGCTACCCGAGAGTCCTTTTGTATTGAAGTCGCTGATTTTCAAAACAGCCAGCTCGTCAGATTTCAGAAGATCAATCGCAGCCGTAAAGAATGCCTCCGATTTCTTTCGTCCCTTTTCAAATGCGACACAGCGTCGCAAACGATCTGTGAGCTCGCTATTCTGGGGCAGTTCAGACACGGGGACGGTCATCCGCTCAAAAGTGACCGAAACGGGTATCTCGTAGGATTCTCTAGCGTCCACCGCATTTTGAATCGTCTCTCGAGCAATGAACTTCTCATGATTGCCCTCAAAGTATTCCAAAAGCGGGTCAGCAAAACCCGCATTCTCTCCATGCCCGGTGCTCGGAAAATACCATTCAAGTTTCTTCTTTCCTCCTGCCGATTTCTTGTGGTGTTTTGGCATAGCTTTAGAGCTCAAAATGACGGTCTTTGTTAGGGTAGGTGAACTTTGCTTTCGTCTCCCTGACCCGTTTTTCAATCTCCGAAAAGATTTTGTTGACCTCATCTTCCGAGTAGTCGTAGTGACTCCGATTCGCACAGTTGCCAAGGATTTTCAGCCTCCGCAACACTTCATTTGTGCGGGTTACGGCAAGCCGTTTGAAGTTTCCATTTCGTTTGTCCATAGAATCATCTTTGTGTAGCAAGACTAGCTTTGATGTAAATGTACTCTCATGTGACATAGGACGTCAATACACGAAAAACAGGGTTTGCACCCTGTTCTCGGAAAACTGTGGACAGATCATGATTCTAGCGCGATCCTGATGTTCTCGGCGATCCTTGCAATCACTGGAACAGTGACTGAGTTACCGATTTGCTTGTAGAGGTGGAGATCAGCCTGATCCTTGGGGAGTAAGAAGGATTCAGGGAATCCCTGTAAGCGTGCGCATTCCCGAGGCGTCAGCTTTCTAATGCCCTTTGCATCCCGAATCAATGGCACGTTGTGGCCACCGATTCCCATGCTTGCCGTAAGCGTCGGGCATACTCCGCTTTTGTTTTCGCGTACGTAGTTGCGGCGGTATTGATAGAAACGATCACGCTCCTTCACGGCAGCCTTTACTTTGGGGTAGATCAGCTCGAAGCGCTTGTCGTAGTAATACTTGTCCGCCACATTCTTTTGGAGAATGTTCGACATCTTTTTTCTTAGAGGAACCGCGTCGGGAAAACGGAACTTGGCCATTGTCTTTGCGGATCGGAATCCTACGATGTAAATGCGCTCTCTTGTCTGCGGCACGTTGCCGTGCGTCATACTGTTCAACACCTGCGCGGCGACCGTATAGCCCGCTGCAGATAGCTCATCTTGAATGCGTTTGAAGGTCTTCTCATCATCATGCTTCAAAAGATGCTTCACATTCTCAAGGAAAAAAGCCTTCGGTTTTCGATCCTTCAAAATAGCCGTAATGCTGAAGAGCAGGTGGCCACGATTCTCGTCTTCAAAACCGCGCTTGTGGCCTGCTACGGAAAACGGCTGGCATGGGAACCCGCCGAGGAGAATGTCGAAGTTCTTCGGAATGCGCTTCATCCCTTTCTCGTTCACAATCTCAAAAATGTCGCCATGGTCGATCTCGCCGAAGTTGAGCCGGTACGTCTCGCAAGCGTGGCGGTCGAAGTCGTTGGAGTAAGCCGTCTCGAAACCAGCGGTTTCAAATCCGATGCGTACGCCTCCTATCCCGGCGAAGAGGTCGATGGATTTTAGTTTTTTAGTCGGCATACTCATTGAAGAAGTTCGGTGATAGGAACGCCAAGGCTTCGGGCTAGGCGATCCAAGTTGCTCAAAGTCATGTTGCGGATTCCGCGCTCGATTCCGCTGACGTAAGAAGGGTGCACGCCTAGAGTCTTCGCCAGATCGCCCTGAGAGAGATGCTTGCGGAGGCGCGTTTCTTTCACGCGTTTGGCGAAGATGTGATGAATGTCAGGCATACGTTGTCCACATTGTGGGTACATGATACCAGACTATCGCAAAATAGTTCTATGTAGTAAGAGATTACTATAGCACTTTTGGATCGCTGTCGGCATTCAGGTTACTCCGCGCCCGCTTTCTGTAAGAGACTACAAAGTAGTTAATATGCTCGGAGCAATGGATCCAACCGCAGCATATGCCGTCAATTCTTTTTGTCATCTCGATTCAGCCGATTCATATCTTAATATCTTTTCAGGAAGTGCAACGTTACTGATTGAGGCCGGGCAGTGTTATCCAAATTTGAAAAAAATAATTGGTTTTGACAATCATAAGCAACACCTGTCTCTTTCGATGCAAAACATTAAGAAAGCCGGCATGATAAGGAGGGTCCAGGTAAAAGAAGCCGATATTTTTGATAAACCAGATTTTGGTACGTTTGATGCAATTGCATCCGATCTTCCTTTCGGCATGTTGATCTCAAAAAATGAAGATTTAGACAAGCTTTATAAAGTTTTTATTGAATATTGTGAGAGCAAGCTGAATCCTGCGGGGCGATTGGTGATATACACCAGCCAATATGAGCTCATCGAGTCAATTTTGTTGCAGTCGCGTTTTACAATCATTCAATCATTACAACTAAAATTTATGACAAATGCTCATGCGTATTTGAAGCCCAAGATCATCGTGTGTGAATTTAAGGCTGCGTAAGCGTCTGTATTTTCTCTGGCGGAACCGCGCGCAGCACCGCCCGCTGCTCGTTGGGAAAAAGTAAACGCGGCGGTATTTGAGACGCTATGTCCTTGTGTATTTTATACGCCACGGTGGGCGGGACGACGGAACAGATTGCCCGCCAAGCGGCCGACTATCTCACCGCCCGCGGACACGCGGTCGAGTGTGTGGACGTTTCCTTGCTGGCGGCCTCTGACCTCGCGGCATGGGACCGTGTTATTTTCGGCTGCTCCACCTATGACGAAGGCGAGATGAATCCGCTTGCGGCGGCGTTTTTTGACCAGCTCGCGGCGGCGCGGGTGAAGGCGCCTCACGTGCGTGTGGCGATCTTCGGCCTGGGGGAATCCATCTACCCTTCATTTTGCACGGGAGCGGACCGCGCGGGGGAGGCGTGGGAAGTGGTGGGAGCGAATGTCGTTTCACCGATCCTGAAACTGGACATGTTAGAGTGGGACGCAGACGCCCGGACCCGCGTCATCCACGACTGGTTAGACGAGATCCTCCCAAAACTCGCGGCAGGTCGGCAAGCGTAAGACGCGATACGTCATTCCAAAGCCTAACCACGCCATCTCATACCTCTCCTTCCTCTGGCAGAATCGCGCGCAGTACCACCCGCTGCTGGCGGAGAAGAAGTAAACGCAGCCGCGTTTGAAGCGCTAGGCGATCCGCAACACCGTGATTGTCTTCTTCCTGCCCCCGATTTCGGCCGTCCGTTCTTCACCCGGCGCGGCGCCGAACAGCAGGGCGCCGAGCGGGGAGACGTACGACACGGTGTCCGGCGCGCGTTCCAGGATGAGGTAGCTGCCGATGCGGTAGGCGCGTTCCGTACCGGTTTCGTCCCGGATCACCACGCGGGAACCAAGATGCGCGCACGCGCCCGGCGGGGCGGGCTCGACGACGTCCGCATGCGCGAGGATGCCGGCCAATTCGGCGCGCCGCGCCCCCAGCATCTTCAGCTGCCGCTGGCCTTCTTCGAAGAGGAAATTGTCGTGCCAGGTTTCGGAGGTCTGTTCCGTCCCGACGGCCGTGTCCGCGAAAACGCCGCGCAGCTCGGCGTCGATGCGGGCGATCTCGTCCCGCAGGGCGTCGTAGTCCGGTTGGAGGAAGAGATACGGCATACGCGAATACGACGACCATATCATCGCGCGTTCCGCGCCAGCAAGACCATCCTGTTGCCAACGGGTTTTGACTGGTAAACTGTTCGTACTATGAAAAAACAGGTCCTGGCCGCCGCCGCCTGCCTCCTCTTCGTCGGGGCGGGCTGCACGGCGCCCGCATCCCCCGCGCCCGAGGAAATTCCCGCGCCTGCCGTCCCCGGCTCTCCTTCCGCGGAAAACGGTCTTCCCACGGAAGGGTGGGAGCTTGCCGACACCGGCGCCTTCACGGTCGCGTTGCCGCCGGGATGGGAGTTCCGTCCGATGCAGGGGATCGATTCCTTGGTCGGCGAATTCACCGGCGACGGGGCGGCGCTTTCGTTCGATTATGGCTGGTATTCCAACCCGCTGGCGGGCGAAGAGGACCCGGACCACGCGGTGACGTATGAGACGATTGACGGCCGCCGGGCCAAGATCGTCGTGCCGCGCGTGGTCGGCCGCGGAACGACGGGTGTGTACGTGGAAGGCCTGGGCACCGGGGGAATGGACCGGCTCCAGGTATCCGGCGAAAATCTTACGGCTGCCCAACAGGAAACGGTGCTCGGGATCTTCCGCACGATCCGGTTCGCGGAATAGCCGTACCGTCGCGGACGCTGTTCGTGAGCGACCGGTTTTGCCGGCCGCTCATTCGTTTGAATCTCGCGCGGAATGCCGCGGTCGTACCTGGTCTTTTTGGCGCCAGATGGGTTCTTGTCCCAACCGAAGCGGTCGAATGGTATTTGGTATGGCCAACCCGTGCGGCGTTCCCCTATAATGGGCCCGTTCATTCATGATTTTTTTGTATGGCAACGGCCTACGCGACGAACGACGCCAAGGCGGTCAGCGAAACGTTGGACGGCGAAACCATCGTCATCCACATGGAAACCGGCAACTATTACAGCCTGAACGGCACGGGTTCGTTCGTGTGGGGTCGGTTGAAGGGCGGTCGGACGTTGGACGCCCTGGCGGCAGATCTGGCGGGCGCGTACAACGTGACCGCCGAGGCTGCGGCCGGTTTGATCGCGACGTTCCTTTCCATGTTGGTGGTAGACGGCCTTGTGTTGGAACAGGATGGGGCGCCGGCGGATGCGCAAACCCCGTCCGACACCGACGCCGCCCCGGCGGGCGAACGGCAGCCGTTCGAAGCCCCGCTCGCCACGCGCTACGACGACATGCAGGAAATGCTGCTCGCCGACCCCATCCACGACGTGGACGAGCAACACGGTTGGCCGATGCCCAAGCAACCGTCCTGACCTATGGCAACACCGCGCATTTCCGTGATCATCCCCGCCTATAATGCGGAGGCGTATCTGGCGGAAGCCATCGAGTCGGTGCTGCGCCAAGGCCATCCCGACCTGGAAGTCCTCGTCGTCAACGACGGGTCCACGGACCGCACGGCGGATATTCTCGCCGGGTTCGGGGACCGGATCACCGTGGTGACCCAGGAGAACGGCGGGCTGTCGAACGCGCGCAACGTCGGCATCGCCCACGCCACGGGCGATGTCATCGGCTTCTTGGACGCCGACGACGTGTGGCCCGACGACCACGTGTCCGCCCAGCTGCCGTTCCTGCTTGACGGCGCATACGATTACGTCCGCGGCCATGTGCAATACGTGCGCGAACTCGGCACGCCGCAGGAGGAACGGTCCGAGCCATTTTACTTTCCCGCCCTGGTCGGCGCCTGCTTGTACACGGCGTCCCTCGTCCGCCGCGTCGGCCCCTTCGACGGTGCCGTCTCCCACGGCGAGGACGCGGATTGGCACGCGCGCATCGAGGAGCTCGGCGGAAGGGAAAAGCGGCTCCCCCGCGTCGCCTTGTTGTACCGGCGGCATACGCATAACATTACCAACGACATCGGCGCCGCCCGCGCCGGCATATTCGGGTTCGTGCGCAACCGGCTGAAACGGAAGCGCGCTGCCTCCTCACATGGCTGATCCCGCCGCCCACATTCTCGCCGCGAACCACACGGGTATCACCAGGCCCTATTTTTCCGATGTGTTCCTGCCGGCTTTCGGGGAGGCCGAGGCGCGCCTGCCGGCGGTGGAAAAACACTATCGCGTCGCGGGCCAGTCCGTCCGTCTGCGGTTTTTCGGCGACGACGTGCGGGTCCGCCTCGCGCCGGCCTTCGCGCACCTGGAAAGAACGGACGTTGCGGACGGTACGGGCGTTGCGCCTGTCGCGGGCACCGGAGAGCCGGGCCTCACCATCGCGCTGTGGGATTCGGCAAGCAGCGGCGTCACGTTCCCGCCGCCGTGGAGCGACCCGTCCTATTCGTTCGGCATCCATTCGGCCGTCTTTCCGTCGGCCGGGGACGGATTCCGGGGCGCCTGGCTCGGCGAGCGGGAGGGCATGGCCTTCTACGACCCGTCGTCCAAGACCGCCCATTTTTGGACGCCCAACGCCCGGCAAATCCCGCCGTGGGTACCGGCCGCGCCCCTGCGCCCCATCCTCCATTGGTTTCTCTCCGCGCAGGACGTCCATTTGATCCACGGCGCCGTCGTGGGTGCGGGCGGGAAGGCGGCGTTGCTCACCGCCAAGAGCGGGTCGGGAAAGTCCACCACGTCGTTGACCTGCCTGTTGGAGGGTTTGGATTTTTTGGGCGACGACTACGTGGCGGTCGGTTCGGCGGAACCGGTGACGGCGTACAGTTTGTACGCCACCGCCAAGGTGCTGCCGGAACGCATGCCGGATTTCGCCGACTTGCGGGAGTACGCATGGGACACGCAGGGGGAAAAGACCGTCCTGTTTTTGGCGGACGCCCGCCCGGACCAGTTGCACGCGTCCATGCCGCTCGCCGCCATCCTCATTCCCGTCATCACGCACGCGGAACGCACCACCGTCGTGCCGGCGCGCAAGCAGGACGCCCTGTTGGCGCTCTTGCCCACCACCCTCATGCAGCTGCCGCTGGCCGGGACGGACAAGGCCGGCCGTCTTGCTCACATCATCGCGCGGACGCCGTGCCATTTCCTGCGCCTGGGCCGCGACCCGCGTGAGGCCGCCCGGGCGGTCAAGGCGTTTTTGGAAACCGTATGATGAACGCGTACCGTCCATTTTTCCGCTATGCCCGCGGGCAGGGGAGGCAGGCCGCCGTCGGCGTGTTTTGGGCGCTCGCGCAGGCGGCGCTCTTGGTGCCCATCGCCTTCGCCGTGCAGGGGGTGTTTGACCAGGCCCTGCCGTCGGGAGATGTCCGCGGCCTGGCGTGGCGCGCCGGGATCATCCCGCTGCTGTTCGCCGCCAACGGCGGGGCGGCGCTGCTGAACCGGCATTTTTCGGTGCGGGCCGTCAAAGCGTCCGTCGCCGCGCTGCGGGCCGACCTGTTGGAGAAAGCCGTCCATTGGAGCCGGGAGCGGCACGCGCGCTTGGACGCCGCCGCCGCGCATACCCGTCTCGTGCAGGACACGGAGCGCGTGGACGTCATGGCGAACGCCTTCGTCAGCCGCATCGTGCCCGGCACGGCCGTGTCGCTCGCGCTGTGCGGCGTTCTGCTGTACCAGCACGCCGGCCTGTTCTTGCTGTTGCTCGTCGTTCTCCCGTTGGCCGTGGGCGTGAACCGGATGGTCGGGCGGGCGGTCAAGCGCGGCGCCCGGCAGTTCCACGCGGATTTCGCCGCGTACAGCAAAGGCGCGCTGTTCGTGCTGCAGTTCGCCGAACTCGTGACCCTGTCCTCGGCGGAAGGGAAGGAAACGGACCGGCAGCGCCGGAACGTGGACGCCCTGCGCGCGTCCGGCACGCGGTCGTCGCTGCTCTACGCCGCGTACGCTGCCTTGCAGGCCAACGTCGTCGTCCTGGTCGGGGCCATCGTGCTGTTCGTCGGCGGGCTGCTCGTCGTGCGCGGCAGCCTCACCGTCGGGGCGCTGCTGTCGTTTTACGTGAACCTCAACCTGCTGAACACCTACCTGCGCGAGGCGTTGGGGGCGGTGCCGTCCCTGATCGAAGGGCGGGAGTCGCTGGAGGCCCTCCGCCCGCTCTTGGAAGACGACCGACGGCCCGGCGCCGGCGAGGCGTTTTCGGGGGTGCGCGAAGGCGTGGCGTTCGAAGGCGTGGGGTTCCGCTATCCGGATTCCTCCTTCGCCTTGCAGGGCGTGGACTTTTCCGTGCGGAAGAACGAACTCTTCGGCATTTTCGGCGCGTCGGGAACGGGGAAGACCACGTTGATCCGCCTCTTGGCCGGCATGCACGCGCCGGAACAGGGGCGCGTCCTGGTGGACGGCACGCCGGTGGGCGCTTTCGACGGTGCGAGTTACCGCCGCAAAATCGGCGTGTTGCCGCAGCATCCGCTGCTGTTCCCGGGCACGATCCGCGAGAACCTCACGTACGGCCTGGACGGCGTGGACGACGCCCGCCTGCGCGAGGTTTGCCGCCTGTGCCGCATCGACGAGCACGTGGCGCGCCTGGAGAAGGGATACGATACCGAGGTCGGCGAGTTCGGCGTGAAGCTGTCCGGCGGGCAGAAGCAGCGGCTGGCCCTGGCCCGCGCGTTGTTGCGCGACCCGGACCTGCTCATCCTGGACGAACCGGACAACAACCTGGGCGTGGAACTGGCCGCCGAGCTGGTGCGCGACGTGCGCGCCCGCCCCATGACCGTCATCCTCATCACCCACAACGAACGCCTCATGGCGCTCGTCGACCGCCACTACCGCCTCGTATGACCGCCTCTCCCGCAGCAACTCCTCCCGCGGATGCCCCGCTCATCAGCGTTGTGATCCCGGCGTACAATGCGGAACAGTATGTGAAGGAAGCCGCGGAAAGCGTTCTGGCCCAAACGTACCGGCCGCTGGAAATCATCTGCGTGGACGACGCGTCTACGGACGGCACGGCGGACGTTCTGGCGTCGTTCGGCGAACGGGTGCGGGTTATCCGCCGCGCGGAGAACGGGGGCGGTGCGGCCGCGCGCAACGACGGTTTGGCCCTGGCCCGCGGGGAATACGTCGCCTTCCTTGACGCAGATGATTTCTGGCCGCCGGAAAAACTGGCCGTACAAGAGGCGTATCTGCGCGCCCATCCCGCGGTGGACGCCCTGTTCGCCCACATGCGGTGCTTCCTCAGCCCGGACCTGCCGGAGGAGGAACAACGGCGCCGGTTCTGCCCGCCCGCGCCCATGCCCGCCCAGGTGCCGGGAACGGCCCTCATCCGCCGGGCCGTATTCGACAAGGTAGGTGCTTTCGATCCGCAGTGGCGTGTTGGCGAGTTCATCGACTGGGTGGCTCGTGCCCGCGCCGCCGGGTGTGTGGACGAAACCCTGCCCGACGTCTTCCTCATGCGCCGCATCCACGCGACGAACACCGGCATCACCGGCCGGGCCTCGCGCGGCGATTACGCGGCCATCTTGAAAGCCGCCCTCGACCGCAAGCGCCGCGCCGCCTAACGCCCCTTTGTATGCCCACGCCCAACCCGTATCCGAACAGTTTTCCCAACGCCCGCGAAACGGAATTGTTGAAGCTCATCCTGTGCGATGACGCCGATTTTCCCGCGCGCTTCGAACGCTGGAGCCAGGAGACCGATATCGACGACATTGGAGAAGCCTCGATGCGCCTGCTGCCGCTCGTCTATCTGCGCATGTCCAAGCTGGGCGTCCGCGGACCGGAATTCGCCCGCATCCAAGGCGTTTACCGGCTGGCGTGGGTGCAGAACCAGCGCCTGTTGACGGCCCTCGACCGTGCGGCCGGCGTCTTCGCGGCGCACGGCATCCGCCTGCTCGTCTTGAAGGGCGTGCCGCTGCTCGCCCAGGCGTACAAGAACCCCGGCGCGCGGTTCCTGAGCGACGCGGACGTCCTCATCAGCCGGCACGACATTATGAAAGCCGTCGCGGCGATGCGGGAGGCGGGGTGGAAGATTTCCACGCCGGTCTTTCCGGACCTGTCGTTCTTTTCCCAGGAGAGCATCGGGCGTCTCGCGAAGGAGGTGTCGTTCCGTGACGAAAACGGGTTGGAAATAGACCTTCATTGGCGGTTGTTCCTGTTCAACGCGGCGGGGGACGCGGAGGATGACGCCCGGTTTGAGCGATGGTGGACGGAGTCCGTGCCGTTCGACTTCAAGGGGCGGGAATACCGGTCCCTGTCGCCCGAGGACATGCTGTTGCACGTCGTCGCGCACGGGGCGCCGCACAATTCCCACCGCCCCCTGCGGTGGGTGGCGGACGCCGCGGCCATTGCGCGCGCGTTCCCGGTGGATT
>CAZCMI010000002.1:17077-67485 GCA_964499955.1 uncultured Gammaproteobacteria bacterium | reverse complement strand
AACCCCACGCTGGTTCCAACCGCAAGAATGGGTTGACCGCCGTTTATGGACGGATCCGCGGCGATCGCCACAAGAGATGGGCTTATTCCGTTATCAACAACGTGGCAATCCCACGCGTCGGAACCACCGGTGGCAGCGCATGTACCGGATGATCCACCCACCCAGGCGGCAACCTTTAAGTCATTTGAATCCGTGAAATACGCAATCACAGGAGTTGTTCCTGCAAAAGTCATTGAAACAAAGTTGAAATTCACCTGTTCATCCGCCCCATCAACGATGACTGGCCCCGTAAAGGCTGCGCAGGCGGCGTCCAAACATTTAACGTAACGCAATGTGTATGCACCAACATCCCCGTCGTAATGGACATAGGCAATAGCGGGAAAGTCATCCGTCGGATCCTTGGCGACGGAAAACGTTTCGACACCATGCATACCGCCGAAGCCATCAATAAACGTATCCATCAGAACGTCCGGCGCGTCCATAGCGGCGGCCGGGCGCAGCGTGCCCGCCACGGCCACGTCCCCGCCAAAGGCAACTTGGCCGGCCAGGTCGACGGACAAGGCGGCGGTTTCCCCGTTTTGTACCTGGAAGCTGCCGAACCCGTCGTCGGCAATGCCCAGGCGCCAAGACGTATCAAGATAGCCCGCGCCGTCCGTGGTCAAGGAGGCGATATGCAGCGAGGCCGGGCCGAGGTACAGGTCCTGCCAGCGGAACGAAGAACTGCCCAAATCATAGGCGTTGTCCGCGGACGGCAGGATGCCGGAACCGACAACCACCTGCCCCGTCCCACCGGGCATGATGGTCAGGTTGCGGTCGGGTGCGGTCGTAATGTCGGTGCCGATAGCGCCGTTAAAGAGAAGACCGGCATCCCATGTGCCAGACACGTCTACCCCGGTTCCACCCGGCACCCCGGATGCCTGCTGCGCGTACACACCGCGCACATCCGCGCCCGCAACCATGTCGGCAATGTTCACCTCGAGGCCGACAAGGGAAGCGTCGGTGTCCTGGCCGGATAATTCGGCGTGGAAGGCGGAAGCCTCTCCACCGCCAATCACGGTCATGTCGGCTAAGAACCCGACGCCATACTGGTCGTCCAACGTCGTTCCGCCGGTAACGCCTGAAAAATCAACAACGAAACCAAGGCGTTCCGCGCTTCCAAGCGCATTTCCCATCTGTACGAGGTGTCCGACCAATATCCCGTCGTCCGTGTCATCGTCGTCACCGTTCAAGGTGGTTAAATGGCCCGCGAGAACCGACTCGTCCGATATGCCGGTGGCGGGAGACGTCAATGTCAGAACGGAGGCGGACAACAATCCCGACTCAAAGAGCGGCTGGTAATGCAGCGCGAAGGCGGGAATGGACGCGCTGTGCGGCACCGACGCGGCGTCGATCTGGAAAACCTCCGCTTCCCCCAGCGCGAACGTATACGAACCGGTCGCGATGCCTCCCGACACCGACAGGAAGTCCGTGGCGGCCAGGCCCTGCAGCGTGGCGGCGTTCAAGGCGTACGGCGCGGCCGTCAGCAGGCGGCGCGGCAGCAGCGGTTCCCCGTTCACGACGACCTGGAGATATACCGCGGCATTGTCGGCAAACACGCTGGTGCCGATGGCGGCGAACCCGTCGGAAACGCGGCCGAGGTCTTGGGAAAATAACCCTTGGGACAAGGGGACGGAACGGGGTGTGTTGGCGGCGCAGGTATCGTCCGCGTTGGCCCACAAACACACGCCGTCGGTTGGCTCGGTATGCAGGGAGAATTCCATGTCCGCGGTCCCGTCTGCCACGGGCACGCCGTTGGCATCCAACAACCGGCCTTGGTACGTGAGGACGGAAGCGGGCGTGGCGGCGGATGGAGAAATAAATGGGAGTACGAATAACGCCAACGCCGCGAAAAAACATGCGGCGTAGAGCGGCCGATTTTTACCCCACGACCAAAACGACATACGTCATCTCAAAGTCATTACCGCCCCATTGTATCACGGCGCGCGCTTCACTTGGATCTTGGCAGACACTTCCTTCGGTTCCGCGTTCTTCGTGAAGTCGATGGGGCGCAGTTCCGCCTGTTCGAAGCCGGGCTTTTGGAAGACGGCGTAATACTCGTTGGGGCCGAGCAGGAAGGTGAAGCGGCCGCGAGTGTCCGTCACGGTGGTTTCCAACACTTTGTTGTAGGTGGGTTCGAGCACGCGGGCGATCACCTGGGATAGCGGGCGACCCGTCGCCGAATCGTAGACGATGCCCCAGCTCTTGGGTTTTTTCGGGGCGGCGAGGCGGCGGACCAGGGCGTACACGATCAGCTGGCCCACGGCCAGGGCGGCCGTGAACATGCTGGGCCGCACGATCAACACGCCCACCGCCACGATGTTGCCGAGGAAGGCGGCGGCGCTTTGCGCGCGGCGGAAGCGGCGTTTCCAAATGATTTGGCGCGGTTCCGCCCCGCCGGCAACCGGATCCATCGGCAAGTTGGCGGCGATGGTGGCCGAGGCCTCCGTCACACGGATGGGCTCGGCGTGGTAGACGTCCAGGAACAGACCGTCGTCCTTCTTACCCGCCAGGTAAGCGGACGGGAAGGAGAAGCCGGGCTTGGTGGCCGTCAGGCGGTACAGCCCCGGCTGGGCGAGGAAGAAATAGCGGCCGCCCTTGTCCGTCACGCGGCTGGCCACCAGCCGGCCGGGCGCGTCCGGTTTGGTTTCGTCCATGCGGTAGAGGCGCACGATGGCCAGGTCCACCGGCATCTTGGTGTAGGCGTTGTAGACAACGCCGAAGCCCTTGCGGCGGCGGCGCGCGAAGAACAACACCGGGGCCGTGGTGATGAACTGCAGGTACTGGACGAGGCCGAAGCCGGCAACCAGGGAAGCCGTGCTGGCCACGGCGACGGTCGCCACCACGGGCGCGGCAATCACCGCGCTTTCCTGCGCGGCCGGACTCTGGCGGATTTCCTCAACGGCGGTGCCGATGTCCTGGATGGCCTCGATGACGGTGGGGATAAAGGGCTGCTCGCGGCGCAGGCGGATGTCCGCGGCGGCGATGTGGTTCGCCGCGTCCACACGCACAGTTTCCGTCCGATACCCTTCTTTTTCCGCGCGGATGCGGTACGTCCCGCTCGGCACATACCACGCGAACGTCCCCGACGAACCGGTCAGGCGCGGGTTTTCCTGGCCGAAACGCGCGGCGTCCCACGCCGTGTTCCCCGAAGTGCCCACCAACAAGGTGACGGTGGCGCCGGCGACCGGCAGGCGTTCGCCTTCCCAAATCTCATGCACCTGGCCGAATCCGCGCACGCGCGAAACGAACGGCACGGTCTGGGTGGTGCCGTCCTCATAGAAGAGGCGCAGGGAAGACGCGATCAGCCCGGGAACGGCCGGGAACGGAATGGACGCCTGGTACGTGACGGTGCCGTCCGCCGCCGTGCGTGGCGCCAGGACATAGGTCTGCTGGCCGATAACGAGCTGGGCGCGCTCCAACGGCCCAGCCAACACGGAAGCTGGAATTTCGAACACGCCGGGCGTGCCGGTGAGCAGGTCGAATCCGCCGTCGAACGGTGGTTGCAGGACGGTCCTCTCGGCCACGGACATGCGGGTGTCGGACAAATCCACCCGGTGGTCCGGCTCCACGGTAGTGGGTGGGGGTAGTTCCGCCGCGCAGTCCGACGGACAGGTCAGGGCCGTTTCCCCTTCTTCGCACATGGCATTGCCGCAGGTGGGGATGAAGCCGCAGTCCGCGGGGCAGGATTGCGCCGTCTCACCCAATTCGCAGATATTGTTGCCGCACATGATGGGCGGCGCGCCACAGTCCAACGGGCAGGAAAACGCCGTTTCGTCCCCGTTGCACATGTTGTCGCCGCAGACGGGCGCCAAGGCCGACGGCACGGCGGAACGGAACGCGCCCGTGGAATACTGGCTGGCGGCGTCGCGGGCGTAGATGCCGTAATAATACGTTTGGCCGTTCGTGAGTCCCGCGTGGATGTACGCGGTGCCGAATCCGTCGAACAGCAGGACGCACGGCCCGCCCACGTCCGCGGGAGAACCGGGAAACCGGCCCGTGCAGGAAATGAGGCGCACGGCTTCCAGGTCTTCGTCCGTGGGATTGATCCAAGAAAGGCGTACTTCGCCGTCCCCCGAAGCGGCCGTAAACGCCGAAACCGGCGGGGGCGGTTCGTCCACGATGAATTCCCTGGGCGTGCCGGACCCGAAGGCACCACCGGAGAATTGGCCGGCCACATCCATGGCGTACACGCCGTAATAGTACGTTTGGTCGTTCACCAACCCGCTATGCGCGAAGGACGTGTCCAATCCCGTGAAGGCGACGGAACACCCGGGCGCGTTCACCGGATCGGGCGGGAACCCGGCCGTACAGACGACGACGCGAATGGCAGCCAGGTCTTCGTCCAACGGATTCGTCCATGACAACGTGAGCTGCTGGTTTCCCGGGGCAATAGACAGGCCGGTCACCGAACCCGGCGGCAAGTCGGGGCCCATGGGAGTGGCCTGGGCCAAAGCGCCGGACGCATACTGGTCGGCTGCGTCGCGCGCGAACACGCCGTAATGATAGGCGGTGCCGTTGGTCAGGCCTTCATGCTCGAACGCTTCGCCCAAGGCGTCGAAGACCACCGCGCATCCTTCGGTATCCAACGGACCGGACGGCGGACCGCCCGTGCAGGCCACCACGCGCACGGCTTCCAAATCGGCGTCCGGCGGGTTTGTCCACGCCAACGACACACGCTGGTTCCCCGCCACGGCCGCAAGGTTGGCCACGTTGCCCGGCGGCAGGTTCGCCGTCGTGTTGAACGTTCCGTCCGCCGAAACGGTTTCGTTGGACGCGGCGTCGCTGGAACGGACGCGGAAGTGGTAGAGCGTGGAATGCGTGAGCCCGGTGAGCAGCACGTCGTGCGCGGTCACCAGCGCGCCGGAGGAAACGGTTTGGCCGTAGGCGTCGCTTGTGTCGAAATCCACCGCCGACGTGGCGGGTTCGTTCGTCGTCCACGTCACGCGGGCGGACGTTTCCGTAATGTCCGTTACGACGATCTCCGAAAGGACCGGCGGGGTTTCGTCCAACGTGGTGAACGTGAAGTCGCCGCTCACCCCGCTGTAGCCGTTGAAGTTGGTGGCGGTGATGTGGACGTGGTAGGTCGTCCCTTCCAGCAATCCGACCAACGGAACGCTGTGGGATTCGGTAAAACCGGTTTCCGCGTAGGTTTGGCCGTACGCGGTGCTCGTGCCGTACTGGATGTCGGAACGGGCGGGTTGGCTGGTCGTAAAGGAAAGCTGGGCGGACGTGGCGGTGACGTTCGAAACGACGACGTTGGAAATGATGGGAGGGGTCGTATCCGGGGGCGGCGGTTCCGGGGGCGGGCCTCCACCACCGCAATTCGGCGGACAACCGACGGGGGGTGGTTCATTGCCTGTCACCGTGGCGGACACGGACACACCGTCATCCCCGCCGATGGTGAGAATATACGTCCCACTGTCGCCGAACGTGCCGTCCAGGGCGACGTAATAGTTGCCAGGGGTGGACGGATTGATGAGTTGGTTCAAACCGGTGCCGAAATCTACGGCATGCGTGCCAATGCGGATGGCCACCTCGCTGCCCGGCGCAATGGCGCCGCCGTTACCAACACAAATCTCCACCGTGAGAACATTCGGCGTGATAAATATGCCCACCTGCTCCAACCCCCCACAGGTAGATGTCGCAGTTATAAGCGGACTTCCTCCAACGGAAACGTCTACGTCATCTCCCGTGATGGGACCGGGAGCGCTGCCGAACGAATCGTTGAAGATCAACTGGATTGTGTCCCCTTCGTCCGCGCCCGAAGGCGTCGTGAAGACGAAGGTATAATTCGCCGCCTGTCCTGCTTGCTGTGTACTGAGAAAGATGTTGGCGGACGTGACGGTTGCCGCAAACGCCGAAACAGCCCCGCCCCCCAAGGCGAAGGCCGTGATTAAGAAAGCAAAAAACGCGCGAACGAACCGAAAACGCATAGTTCCTCCTTTGGCGGAGGAGGACGCGCGGGCCCGCGGCGCGGACCGGCCGTCCCCCGCCGTCAAACGGGGTGGCGGCGCGTCAGAAGACGCAACACGCCGTACAGGACGGCCACGCCGCCCACAACCACGGCCGCCAGCTGCCATGGCAACACCCACAACCGGTACGAGGCGTTGACCGGCTGCTCGGGCGTCGGCCCCTGTTCCAAGGCCAACTCCACCGTGACGGGTCCAAGCGCGAAATACCGCCCTTGTGCCTTCACGACGTCCCAAAACGTCGGTGGCCGCTCCAATACCAAGCCTTCCGAAAACGCGCGGGTTTGCCCCGGCATGATCCGTAATTCCTTCGGGTTCGCGGGGCCTTCGGCCATGCGGCGGCCGAAGACGTCGCGGACCGTGATGGATCCTTCGGGCACGACGTGCACGGTCCCTTGGTTTTGCAGCTGGAATTCATAGAAGCCCCACAACCCGTCCGTTACCTGTTTGCCATCGGTCGGGCCGAAAGAAAGCAGACCCACGCGCTCGACGCCCATGCCGCCCACCGCAAGATAGAACGGGACGGCGATGGTCGCCTGAACGCCTGCGCCGCCCGCCACAGCCACGACCTCGGACGGCGTGGGGGAAACCAGGACGGCCGCATAATACCCGCCCGGCGGAACGGCCGGCGGAACGGCCACCTGCACGGAAACCGTTTCCCGGGCGCCCGCTTCCACCCGCACGGACGGCGGCACACGAAGCCAACCCGCCACCCCCAACGGGTCTTCCCCGCCGAAAACAGGGCCCGCGGCGCCTTCTTCCACCTGGAACGGCACCGTGCGCAGGTAATACGTTTCCGCCTGCGGGGACGTGTTCGTCAGCACGAGTTCGCGCGTGTCGCCCTGCCCCGCCTCCAAACGCAGGTCCGCCGTGCCGGGAGAAACGGAAAACGCGGACGCGGCGGCTGGAACAACCGTCAGGAACAAGGCGAGAAAGAGGGAGGCGAAGCGGCGCATAAGGTCAGAAATTCGGCACAAAAATCATGGACAGGACGTGGCTGTACGTGGCATTCGGGGTTGAGGACGAAATCGCGGCTTTCAACGTCAGAAAATCGCGGCGCTGGAACGCGTTCGACCCGTATTCAACGATCGGTTGAAGTACCATCGTGAACGCCGTGTCTTGCGTGCCGAACGTGGAGCCGGTGACCGCCGTATCCGACGACTGGCCGCCATATTCTTCCGATCCGGCCGTCACGGCGCCGTCCGACACCTTGTTGATTTCCTCCGGCCCGCTGCGCAAACCGCCGTCTTCCGCCACGAAAACCGTATATCCGCCGTCCACGTCGGCCGTCACCTCAAAACCGATCAGGGCCGTCGCGACCTCCGACGTGCTCAGCGTTCCCAAATTCGCCGCCACGCCCGCAAGGCGATACGCATAATCGTTTGTTCCGTCGATCACCGGCGACGTGCCGTTGTCTGCAAACTGGTCCACCGTCACCTGGTTGCCCACAATGGAAACGATGCGCCCGACGGCGGAAACCTGGGACGCACCGCGATCCTGCACCAGCGCGAGATAGTCCCCGACGCCGAACCCCGCGGCGGAGGCGACCGTGACTGTCTCACCCGTCCGCGCGGTCGCCGCCACGGCCGACGCGCTCACTTGCGCGAAAACATCAAACGAAACGAACTGATCTAGCACTCCTGCTCGGTACCCGGATTGAAGGAAATACGTCTCGGACGCGCCCGCCCCCACGCCAAGATTCCCCACGGTGTCCCGCAGAAGAAAGCTTGCGGACGCGGCTGTGTCGCCTCCTCCGGATCCGATGCTGTCCCACCGAATCATGTAGTTGGCGGAGTTCATTTCCGCCCGCCCAAACGAAACCCAGCCGAACAAACCGGCTACAAACGCGCAAATGAGAGCAACAACGCGCATAGGTCCTCCTATTCACCCCACATCATACCATGTGCAAGAAGGTTCCTGAAGCGAAACAGGCAATCCCCACTATGTGGATAAAATGGTGGTTAAACGATGTGTTCAATTTTGTTTGATCAAAATTTTAACTTTGTCTAAACTGGCGTAGACAAATTAATTATATTTAATGTTTCACATGAAACATTTTCATGAAATTTTCGGAACTCGTTCCTAACATGTGGAACACAAAATAACGCGGCAAGTTCAATGAATAATCAGAATGAGAATACCAACATGTCTTCACGGCTAGAGATCAGTCTGGGGAATTTTCCAACAACTGTTCATGCTGATACGCAATGATCAATTCGAAGGGTAAATTTGGTCTGAAGAAATCAAGTACAGATGAGCGCCTATAAACAACTGATCCTGTGTTCCTTTCATCCCACCCTCGATTACGCAACCGAAATGAAACGCTCTCCCGCTGCTGCCGATTAACTCCTGAATTGGTTTCACGCATCAAAATAAAAAACATGCACACGCCGAATCTGTATAAGACGAAACGGAAAACAAAAGAACACCCGAAATTGGGTGTTCTTTTGGTGGACCGATGGGGAGTCGAACCCCAGACCTCTGCAATGCGAATGCAGCGCTCTACCAACTGAGCTATCGGCCCATGGTAACTGCTCAACTAATGTTTCACGTGAAACGAACGTCCCGCTGGTGCCCTTGGAGGGAATCGAACCCCCATCTCATCCTTAGGACGGATTTGCTCTATCCGTTGAGCTACAAGGGCAAAATTCCGAGTGAAGAACAAAATGTTTTGTTCTTCCGAGGGATGAGCCCTTGAACGAAGTACAAGGGCGAGTTGGGAGCAGACTTCTTGTGTCGCAAAATATTTAAGTCTACAGAAAACCCTAACGTTCCGGAGAAATCGTGCGTGTAAAGAGGGAAGGGGCGACACGGCGTACACCAGTCCGGACAAATGACTGGAAGCCCGCGTGCGGTGCGAGTATGATACGGGAACGGTTTGTCATCGTCAACGATCACCTATCCACTTTTCTTATGGACGCCCTTACCTTGGCCACTCTTCTGCTTGCCGCCGGCGCGCTCGGTGTCGCTCTCTACGTGTTTGCACGGAAAAAACAAACATCTGACACGCCTGAAAATACCGCTTTGGTTGATGAATTGCGGCACCTGCGCCGCGACGTCGAACTGCTGAACGCGCAGCACCGCACGGAACTGCAACAACGCTTGGATGCAATGAACGACCGCCTCTTCCGCAGCTCAAACGATCAATCCACACTGCTGCAGAGCAACCTGAAACAGACCAGCGACATGATCCAAACGCTTGTGACGCAGTTCACCGGTCAATTCAAGGAACAGGCGGGGGAATTCAAAGCAACGCAGAAGCAAATCCTTGACTACGGTTCCCAACTCGCGGATCTGCAAAACATTCTCAAGAACCCCAAACAACGTGGTATTTTGGGGGAATATTTCCTGGAAACCGTCCTGCGGAACACGCTGCCGCCCGCGTCCTTTCAAATGCAATATAAGTTCCAAGACGGGGACATCGTCGACGCCGCCGTATTCGTGCAGGAAAAGGTGGTGCCGGTGGATTCCAAATTCAGCCTGGAAAACTACAATCGCTTGGCGGTTGAAACGAACCAGGACTCGAAGAAACGGCTGGAACAGGCATTCTTGGGCGACCTGAAGGCCCGGATCCTGGAAACGGCCAAGTACATTCGGCCGACGGAAGGGACGGTGGATTTCGCGTTCATGTTCATTCCGCACGAAGCCATTTACTACGAATTGCTGGTCAACAAGATCGGCGCGGGCAACGGGGACGAGCAGGAAAACATCCTGCAGCGCGCCGCCGCGAAACACCATGTCATCATCGTGTCCCCAACGTCGTTCCTCGCGTACCTGCAAACGGTCCTGCAGGGCTTGAACGCCATGAAACTGGAAGCGCGCACGCAGGAAATCCGCCAGCGCATGGCGGAATTCGGCAAGCACATGGAGGCCTATGCCGGGTATTTCCAAAACGTCGGCAAACACCTCACGACCACGGCCAACCAATACAATTTGGCCGCCAAGGAATTCGGGAAGATCGACAAGGACATTTACCGTATTACGGAAGGGCAGGCAGGGAAGACCTTTGAGCTGCTGGAGGCCGAAAAGCCGTCGCTGGACTGAGTGTTTCCCGCCTAATCTTGACGTTTTCGCGTCCTGCCCGTATACTCCCCGCACGCTCCGATTAAATCGATTCGCTCTCGATAACTGGACGCCGACGACCTATGCCGATCAAGGCAAACGCCAAAAAGGCCCTGCGCCAAAGCGTGAAGCGCGCGCGCCGCAACCTGCTTGCGACGTCCGAGCTGCACTCGATGCGCGTGAAGTTCCGCAAAATGGCCGCGGACAAGAAAGTAAAGGAAGCCGCCGAGCTCGCCCGCCTCATCGGCCAAAAGCTCGACAAAGCGGTCTCCCGCGGGTTCATGAAGAAGAACACCGTGTCCCGCACCAAGTCGCGCCTGATGAAAACCTTGAACGGTTTGTCTAAACAGGTGTAGCCAAAAACCGACCCGCCCGGGTCGGTTTTGCGTTTGGCGGGCAAGGGAGGTCGCGCGCGACAGACGTTTACTTACGCCGCCATCAACCGGGCGACCAACAGGTCCACCGCCAGCCCCGCGTCGATGCGGCCGCTCTTGGCACCGACGTCGAACGCATACGCCATGTCGTGCGCCGCGCGCAGGGTGGGGGACGCGAACCCGCGTGCCTGGCCCAGGACTTTTCCCGCCACGAATGCGTGGGCGCCCAAGGCCGCGGCCGCCTCGGCGCCGGATGCGCGCGGTTGTGCATCCAACAACGTACGTGCCGAAAGCAGCAGGCGAATCTGGCGCTGCAGCATAGTGAACAGGTAGAAGTCCGCGCTACCTGCCTGGCGTTCTTCTTCCAACAGACGCAAGGCGGCGTACGTGTCCCGGCGGCTGATCGTGTCCATCAAGGCGAACATTTGGCCTTCGAAGGCAGGACGTACAAGTTCGCGCACGGCCGCGGCGGAAATGGCGCCACCGGAAACGTAGGCCGCCAGTTTGCCAATCTCGGCGTCCATCTGCCACAAATCCCCGCCGCACCGCGCCGCCAACTCCTGGGCGGCGGCCGCTTCCATGGCCGCTCCGTGCGCCTTGGCCCGCTGGGCCGTCCACTGCGCCAACGCCGCACCTTCCAACGGAGGATAGGCGTACACATGCGCGTCCGCCATTTCTTTGATCTTCTTGAACACGCCGGATTTCTCCACGGCCGCGGGCGCCGACGTCTCCCAAAATACCAGCACGGTAGAAGAGGAAACGCGCGCAAGCCCCTCCACCCACGGCTTTTCCGCGTCTTTCTTTAATCCCGTCCATGCGTCGCGCACAACCACCATGCGCCGCTCCGCCAAAAACGGCGAAGCCATGGCCGCTTGGAAAACCTCCGCGGGCGTGGTTTTGCTTTGCCCTTCGGCGGGAAAGGAAGAGAAATTGAAGCCGGACGGATCATATTTCGCCTGGAAAGCCGCGTGCATTTCCCGCACCCGCTCGCGCGTGCGAAACCCGTCCCCGTAAACGACGATCACCATACCCGCCCATCTTACGCGAGCGGCCGCGGGACGCAACTATCGAAATTCTGACGCCATAAAACCGCCCACGCAGGGGCGGTTTTTTCTTGGACGTCGGCCGTTCCGTCATTCCATCTCCCCCCAGTTCTTGCCAATCTCCACGTCCACGGCGAGCGGCACGGACAAATGCACCACCGTCTCCATGATTTCCTTCACACCCTTGGCCACGGCCTCCGCGGCGTCGGCATCAACTTCGATCACCAATTCGTCGTGCACCTGCAGCAGCAGCTTCGCGGGCCAACCGCTTTTCTTCAGCCACCCGTCCACGGCGATCATCGCCATCTTGACCACGTCGGCCTCGGCGCCCTGGATGGGCATGTTGATGGCCATGCGCTCGGCCTGGGCCACCAGCTGCGGCACGCCCGCGTGGATTTCCGGGAACGAGCGGCGGCGGCCGAACGGCGTTTCCACGTACCCCAGCGCGTGCGCCTGCGCCTTCATCGCGTCCATGTATTCCTTCACCGCCGCGTGGATCTCGAAATACTTGGCAATGAACGCCTGCGCCTCCTCGAACGTCATGTTCGTGGAACGCGCCAGCGCGCGCGGCCCCATGCCGTACAGTAGGCCGAAGTTGATGGCCTTGGCGCGGCGGCGCTGCTCCGCCGTTACCTCGGCTTCCGGAATTTCCCACACCTCGCTCGCGGTGCGCGTGTGCACGTCGGCGCCCTCGTTGAACGCGCGGATGAACGGCTCGTCCTTGGCGATCACCGCCATCAGCCGCAGTTCGATTTGGGAAAAGTCGGCCGCCACCAGGCGTTTGCCCTTGCCCGCCACGAAGGCCTTGCGGATTTCATTGCCCAGCTCCGTGCGAATGGGAATGTTCTGCAGGTTCGGGTCGGAAGACGACAACCGGCCGGTGGACGTGACCGTTTGGTTGAACGACGTGTGCACGCGGCCGTCCTTCGCGACCAGCTTTGGCAGGGTTTCCACGTAGGTGGACTGAAGTTTCGCCAGTTCCCGGTATTCACCGATCAGCGGGACGATGGGGTGGGCGTCCTCAATCTTCTCCAACTCGGAGGCGGCGGTGGAAAAACCCGTGGTGGTTTTCTTGATGCCCTTCGTCGGCAACTCAAGTTTGTGGAACAACACGTCGGCCAGCTGGGACGGGGAATTGACGTTGAAGTCCGACCCGGCCGCTTCCGTAATTTGCTTCGTAAGCGTCTCAATGCGCTTCTGCAATTTCTTGCCCAGCGACGAAAGCGCACCAACGTCCAGCTCAATGCCCGCTTTTTCCATGTCATACAGCACGGGCACCAAGGGCATTTCGATGTCCTCGAAAACCTTGGTCATGCCCTGGTCCGCCAATTCCCGGGCCGTTTTTTCCGCCAGGGCGGGGAAGAGAACGACCGAGGCGGCCAGCTGCTTGGCGTCCGTGTCCGAGGCGACGGCAGCGGGAACGTCCGGCACCTCCGCCTTCGCATAGTCCGCCACCAGCGACGCAAGATCATGCGCGCGGGACCCGGCCTGCAGCAGGTACGAGGCGACCATCAGGTCGTGCGCGCGGCGTTCGAAGCGCCATCCCGTGGCGTGCATGAGAGCCTTGAGGTCATGCGTGACCACCAGGGCGGAGGCGCGCAAACGGGCGAAGGCGGCGGCCAAGCCTTCCGCGCCGGCGTCCACCAACACAGCCGTCTTCTTGCCGTCGGATACGGCCACGGCCGCCCGGGCCGTCCCAAACAAATCGGCGGGCTGCGGCACGACCATCACGCCCAACGCGTCGCCTTTCAATCCGTCCAATGCTTCGGCGAAGGCGGGTGCTTCCCGCGTGACGACAACCTTTTTGCCACCCGTGCGGGCAGCCTCCTTGGACGTCTGCTCAGGGGGAGCCGGGTGCGCCGCCGCATATTTCCGCACCAAGGAACGGAATTCCAAGTCCCGGTACATCGGCAAAATCTTGGCCGCGTCCCGCTGCGGTTTCACCGCTTTCTTCCAATCGAAGTCCGCGGGCGCATCCCGCACGATCGCCACCAAATGGCGCATCTTGTGCACCGTGTCTTCGTGCCCGCGCAATTTCTTGGCGTACTTCTCCACGATGGCGTCCATGGCGAGCGCCTGCAAAATATCATGCACGTCGCCGTGCGCGTTGATCAATTCCACGGCCGTCTTCTCCCCGATGCCCGGCACGCCCGGCAGGTTGTCGGACGCGTCGCCGCGTAAAGCCTTGTAGTCGATGAGTTGTTCCGGCCACAAACCGAACCGCTCGTGCACGGCGTCGCGGTCATACAGCTTGGTTTCCGAAACGCCCTTTACGAAGGCAATGACCCGCACCCGTTCGTCCACCAACTGCAAGGCGTCCATATCGCCGGTGACGATCAACACGTCGTAGCCGCGTTCCACCGCCTGCGCGGACAAGGTCCCGATCAGGTCGTCCGCCTCATACCCGGCCAAGGACACCGACGGAATGCCGAACGCCTCCAGGATTTCCTGGATCAGCGGAATTTGGTCGTACAAATCCTGCGGCTTTTTCTCCCGCGTGGCCTTGTACTCTTCGTACGCCTCATGCCGGAAGGTCTTGCCCGGCAGATCCCAACACACAACCATGGCGTCCGGCGCGTTGGCATCCAGGATTTTTTCCAAAGCCATGGCGAAGCCGTAGGCGGCGTTCACCACGCGTCCGTCCTTGGTGGTCAACGGGGGAAGGGCGTGCCAGGCGCGGTGCAACAGGGCGTTTCCATCAAGCAGGACGAAGGTTTTTTTGGCGGATTTCATGTGCCCGCATGGTAGCAAGGCGGCGGAAAAAGAAAAACGTCGCCGCGTCCTGGGGAGGACGGGCGACGAAGAGAGAACGGAACAGGGCGCTAGAACTTCAGCGCCTGGGCGAAGGCGTTCGTGAATGCCTCGGGAGGCCGAACCTCCATGAAGCGGAAGCCGTCCGCGCGGCGGGCGACGGCCACGCCCTCGGGCCCGATGGCCAACGGGCGGGTGTTCCCACCCTCCTCCAGCGGGAACGGCTCCGACCGCAGCATGAACTGCGGCGGACGGGCGCGGAACGGCGAACCCGGCAGGTGCAGGTCGACGACCTGGCACATGGTGCCCTTGATGGACTCCATGGTGACCAGGACGCGGAGTTCGTCCTGCAGCAGAACGCCGTTGGCCTGCTTGCCCTTCCAGTAGCCATCGGAGATGGCGACGACGGGGTGCGGCAGGTACACGACGTTGCCGCTGCGCCCCCACGGGCACTTCTGCCTCGACGGCTCCTCCGCCGCGAGGATCTCGCGCATGTTGAGGAGGTTGAGGAGACGCATGTCGCTGCGCCCCTGGACGACCTCCACGGCCATGTTCGGCCCCACGGGAGCGAACAGGACGCGTGCGTTTCCGCGGGCGGCGCCCGCGGAGGTGATCGGCACCGCCTGCGCGTGGCGGATGTCCGCCACGCACCAGGCCACCGGGCCGTCGACCGTGTCGAAGAGCCGGTAGCGGGACGGGGTCGCCCATGCGCCCTCCTCCAGCATCAGCTTCCCGAAGGAAGCGGCGATGCCGAGCGGGGGCAGGCTGCCCGCGAAGGACAGCATGGCCACCGGGCCGTCCCCGACACCCATGCGGCCGAACACCGCCGCGGACGCGACGTACGCGAAGGCGTCCGGGTCGGCGTGGGCGGAGAAGTCGGCGTGCACGAGGTGCACGATCGGCTCCTTTCCGCGCTTGCCGGGCGCGATGCCGATGGCGATGGGCGTGCCCACACGCAACAGCGTGGGGGCCTGCGAGATCGGCACCACCTGCGACGGCGGGCTTTCGCCGGCACGCATGCGGGTGGAACGGTGGGTGGCGCGGTCGGTCGAAACGTTCTCGGACATTACCTCTCCTCGAGGTCTTGGTGCGCGCAAAGGCGCGGCACCAGTCAGGGAAGGCGGCGGGCACGATGCCTGCCGCAAGGATCCGGCGGAACCGGATATCACCCGAGCGGGCGACGTCGCGAGGATAAGCGGAAAATCCGATTCTGTCAAGGGAAGACGAACAAAAAAACCGCCCGTCTTCCCGAGTGGGGGAAGGCGGGCGGACGTACCGAACGAACCAGGGTCATCTGCCGCTCTGCCCAGCGGCCGACGGCGCGCTAGGCGTTCGGCTGCGACGCGGGGGCGTCGGCGGTGTTCGACCAGGCGGCGAACGCCGGGTCGATGTCCGCGAACGTGCTGGTGGGGACGAACTCGAGCGCGGTCGGCCCGCCGTTGCGGTTGGCGAGCGTCACCGTGCGGTCGTTCGTCCGGCCGAAGAGCGCCATGCCGTCGTAGTTGAACGGCTTGTACTCGACGTTGCCGTCGAGCGCGAACGTGCCGTTCTTGAAGACGACGTTCAGGATGGCGATCTGCCCCTTCCCGGTCACGTAGACCTTGAAGGTGTCGGTCTTGCCCTCCACGCGGTGCGAGACCGCGACGTCGAGGACGGTGTCGAGCTTCTTGAGCTCGAGGCCGACGATCTCCGTCCACGGCATCTTCGCGATGACGGCGGCCTTGTTGAAGAGGCGGTGGACGCCACCGGCGATGAGCGCCGTGAAGCCCGCGACGAGCAGCTGGCCCTTGGCCGTGATGGCCGCGTAGCCGCTCTCCCCGAGGTAGGTCACCGGCTCGCTGCCGATGTTCACCACCGCGTAGGCGCCGAGGTTCGACGCCGGCCAGGAGGCCGCCTCGCGCTCGATGCCGTCGGGGGTGACGAACACGTTCGTCGAGACCTCCTCGCCGTTGAGCTTGGCGCCGACGAGCGTGGTGCCCCGGTAGGCCTGGCGCGCGAACGCCTGGACGAAGCTGCGCACGTTGGGCAGGCGCAGGTTCTGGCCCGTCGCGTGGATGATGACGCCGTTGCGGGCGTCGCCGACGGCCTTCATGCTCGAGAGCATGGAGTAGCCGTCCCGCTCGAAGTAGGCTTTGAGGTCCGCCTTGTCGATGCGGCCCCAGGTGATCTTCCCCACCTCCCCCTTGACCGCGACGATGATGACGTTCTTGGTCGAGAGGCGGCTCTCGACCGAGGCGAAGATCACGTTGCGCGGGCGGCGGCGCACGTGGCCGAGCACCTGACGCATCGGGCCCTCGAAGATCTCGAGGGCGATGCCGTCGAGCTCCATCTCCTTGCGGGAGACGTCGCTCTTCGCCTGCGCGCGCCGCTCGTGGCGGTTGCGCGGGGTCTTGCCGGCGTAGCCGTTGTCCTTCTTGGAGAAGAGCTGCCCGGCCTGGCTCAGCCAGGCGTTGCGCTCCTCGGCCGCGAGGTCGAGGGCCTTGATCTGGTGCCGCATCTCCGAGAAGTTCTTCCCGGTGATGGTCTTGCCGCCGATCTTGAGGCTCTTGGTCTGCGTCTGCTTCTGCATCACGTACTCCTGCGTTTGCCTCCTGTTTGCGGAGGCGGGGTTGGTGCCGTTGGCAACATGCCTTCGGCGGGTTTTCCGGAAGGTTCCGGAATTGGTTCGCTCGGTTGTGAGAGAGCGTCGTGCCGTTCTCCGGGATCTTCAAAACCCCGACGGATCGGGGCTTTTTGGCCACGGGTTTCCGAGCAGCGCGGCGTATAGTACGGCCGGGCCGGAATCCTGTCAAGCGTCGCATCCTGCGCAAACGAAAAACCCCGCAAACGCGGGGCTTCCAACGCTTTTTTGAAGCACGGCCGCCCCTCAGGGCTGAAACGCCGGCGCAGGCACCCCTTCCACCAACACGGACACGTCGTGAACGCCCGGCACGGCCAGCAACGTTTGCGCCAGCTGGGCGCGAATGCCCATGTTGCGGCAATTCGACGGCAGGCGGCCGAGCGCCGCGGAGAAGTCCGCCACCGCGCCTTCGTCCGTGACGGACAGGGAACGCAGGGACGTTTCCGGCGGCAGGCGGCTGCGGTACCCGCTCGCCATTTCCTCGACGGTCGGACCCTTCACCAATTCCACCGCGGCGGCACGGGCCACGGCCGACGTACGGGCGATCCGACGCGTTACCGGGAACACCAGCGAACAGTCGCGGGCGGACCCCTGGGCATCGTGCGCAAAATACAGGGTCAGGTCCGTCGCGTCCGCGGACAACAAAGAGAGGGGCAGGGAAACGGCGTCCTGGTCGCGCCCATCGCGGCCGCGCACGGACAGTTCCAAGGTGAAAGCCGCCCGTTCAAACGCCGGCGGGAACAATTCCAAACGGAACGGAACAAAGGCATCCTGCGGCGCATCCGACAGGCGCGCCGATCCGTGGTCGGCAACCGCACCGTCCTGGTCAGACAACTGCCAGGAGATCTCCCCCGTTTCCGCACGGACGAAGCCGAACACCACCACGGGCGAGGTGACGGTGGCGCCGGGGGCGGGGGACGTGACGCGGATACCGGCGGCCTGTTCCCGGTCCAACGCCTCCGCGCGGATGGCGCGCGTGGACAAATCACGGACGCCGGAGACGCGCACCAAGGTTCCTTCTTCCGCAAGCGACGCGTCGAGTTCGCCGTAGTCGACGTCCTCCACGCTGCCGTCCGGCAGAATGAGTTCCAAACGACGCCCGTCCGCGTCGCGCGTTCCGACGACGGCGAGCAGCGCGTCCACCGGTTCCGTAACGGGGGCGGGAGCGTCCACGCCCGAAGAACGGAACGAAAACGCGGCGCACCCCACGCCCGTCAGGACCAGAAACGTCACGATGGCGGCGAGCCAATGTTTCATACGAAGTCCCGGACACCCTACGGAAACCGACGACGAATGTCAAAAAGAAACGCCCCGCCGAAGCGGGGCGTTTCTGGGGCGACCAACGGGAATTGAACCCGTGTAGCCGGAGCCACAATCCGGTGCTCTACCACTGAGCTATGGCCGCCGTCTTGCGGACGCGCGGAGGCGTGGCGCAGGCGAATGTAGCATTGACGCGGCCAAATATCAAGACCGGGGGTTGGCAGAACCTGGAAAGAAGGTACGATGAATAAAATTCACCCTCATCCCACACCCATATGCTCGTCAAAGACATCATGGTGACGGATTTCGTCACGCTCGTCCCGGACCTGTCGTGGCGCGAAGCGGCCCGGCTCCTGCTCGAACGCAAAACGTCCAGCGCGCCCGTCGTGGAAAACAACCGCCTCGTGGGGATTCTTTCGGAAAAGGACTTGTTCCGCGGCCTGTTTCCCTCCCACGCCGAATGGGCGGGCATGCCGCATGGCTTCCTGGACTTCGAGGAGATGGAAACCGTGCGCATGGACGGCCGCACGGTGGGGGACGTCATGTCGCGGCGCATCATCAGCGCCCGGCCCGACACGCCCGTGCTGAAGGTCGGCGCGCAGATGGTCGCGAGCGGCATCCACCATGTGCCGGTGGTGGAAGACGGCGCACCCGTGGGCTTGGTCAGCCGCGGCACGATTTATCGCGCCATCCTCGGCCACTCGTTCGAAGTGGCCTAAAGGGAAATGCCGCCTGCACGTAAGACGACCGGCTCCGTGCCGCGCGCGTCCACGATCGTAGAAGGTGGCCGCAATGGGAGCGTCCCGGCATCGACGATCAAGGAAATGTCCCGTGCATGCTCGCCTAATTGGGCGAGCATGTTTTGTATGTCGCGCGCCTGCGGTTCGCCGGAACGATTCACGCTGGTGGAAGTGACGGGACGACCGAATGCTGCCGCGACGGCCCGACAAAACGGCTGGTCCGGCAGGCGGAACCCCGCCGACCCATCCACGGAGGCCACGGGTGCCAACGCCTCACCGCGAACGGCAAGCACCAACGAAAGCGGCCCGGGCAGATACGCCTCGGCCAAGCGGCGCGCCAACGGCGTCATCTCCGCGTACGCTTCCAGCATGGGCAGGTCCGCGACCATGGCAAGGATCGGTTTGGCGGCGTCCCGTCCTTTGATGCGCCGGACCAAGGCCACCGCGTCGGCGTTCGTGGCATCCGCGCCCAAGCCGTACACCGTGTCCGTGGGATAGACAATCACGCCGCCCGCATGCAACACGCGCACGGCAGCTTGAACGGCTTCATCCGTCGGCGGTAGAACCTGCATACGCCCCGCTTGTACCACGACCCGCATACGGCGGCAAAACGAAAACACCCGCCACAAGGACAGGTGTTTTTGGTGCCCCCGGTAGGAGTCGAACCTACAACCTACGGGATAGAAGCCCGCCGCGCTATCCAGTTGCGCCACGGGGGCAGGGCGTCCCACGCGGGACGAGGCAATCTAACGAATTTTTCCACGCCGGTCAATGCGCCGACCCATCCTCTAGCTTCTTCCGTGGAACTTCTTGTGGACGTCCTTGAGCTGCTTGTTGGTCACGTGCGTGTACACCTGGGTGGTGGTGATGGACGCGTGGCCGAGCAGCGACTGCACGGAGCGGATATCCGCGCCGTTGCGCAGCAGGTCCGTGGCGAAGGTGTGCCGCAGCGTGTGCGGGGTGATGCGCTTGGCGATGCCGCAGGCGCGGGCGTAGCCGGAGACGATGCGTTCCACGCTGCGCGGCGTCAGCGAGCCGGTTTCCGCGCGGCCCTTCTTCGCCCGGTCGTGCGAGACGAACAGGTACGGCGACGTATCGCGGCGGGCGGCCACGTACGCCTGCAGCGCCTCGCGGGCGGCGGGGGAGAGGAACACCACCCGCGGCTTGTCCCCTTTGCCGCGCACGGTGAATTCGTCCCGTTTCAAGTTCACCCGCTCGATGGCCAGCGCGGCTAGCTCCGACACGCGCAAGCCGGTGGAAAACAGCGTCTCCAAAATAGCGCGGTCGCGCAGGGCCACCAGCCCTTCGGCCATGCGCCCCGGCGCGGCGCGCAACCGTTCCAATTCATCCGGCTCCAGGAAATCCACCACCCGCGCGGATGACTTGGACAACTCGATCTGCTCGGGCGAAAGCGAGTCCACGCCGTTCTTCGACAAATATTTGAGGAAGGCTCGCAAGGCGATGAGATGGTAGTTCTGCGTGTTCTTCTTGAGCGTTTCCGCGTCGCGGCCGGGCAGGGAACGGTTCAGCCACAGGCGGTATTTGTGCACCATCTCGCGGGTGATGGCGGAAGGCGCCGGATCCTTGGCCCAATCGGCGAAGCGGTGCAGGTAGAAATGATAATTGCGGACCGTGCGGGCGGAGCGGCCGCGGTCCACTTCCAAGTACTCCAGGAAATCCGTCAGGCGTTTTCGCAGCTCGGAGGGCATAGCGCGCTCATTATACGACACTTGACGGGCGATGGCGCGTCCGCATCGGCGGCGCGGCGTGGTATCATGGGGCCGCTTGTCCTATGTTCTCGACTTGGCGTACATCCATCGCGTGTCTGGCGCTCGCGGCCGTGACGGCCGTTTCCGGGTTGTCCGCCCGTGCGGCCGTCTGCCCGCCGGTCGTCCATATTCCGCACTGCGCGGCGGAACGCCTGGTCAAAACGGACCTGCCGGAATTCCCGTCGGAGGAAGCCCCGGTGCCCGCACGCCTCGCCTTGGCGGCCGTCCTGCCGCCGCGCACCGACGTGGCGGAACTGGCCGTGCCGAAAATCCTGCGTCCGGCCGCGGAAGAAACCGTGCAGGCCCCGCATGCCTGGCGCGAACCCTTCCTCTCCCACGCCCTCACGCTGCGGGATCCGTAACGTTCCGTCCACGCCGCCCATCCCGTTTCTTTCTTCATCCTTTTATGGAATCCAACTCCTTCGTCAACTCGCTTCCGCCGAAGACCGCTTTCATCGGCGGCATTGTCACCGCCATCCTCCTCTTGGGCACCTTGGGCTTCATCGTCCTGGGCGCCTGCATGCTCTCCGGTTCCTGCGGCGCCGGCGGCTCCGCGGCCCCGTCGGGCTACGTCGCGCCCACGGCACCCCCGACCGGCATGCCGGACGACGAATTCGTCGGCCCCATCCCGCCGGTGACCGACGACGACCACGTTCTCGGCGACCGCAACGCCCCGGTGACGCTCGTCGAATACTCGGACTTCGAATGCCCGTTCTGCAGCCGCTTCTTCCCGACCGTTAAGCAGATCGCCGCCGAGTATCCGCGCCAGGTGCGCATCGTGTACCGCCACTTCCCGCTGTCCTTCCACCCGCAGGCCGAACCGGCCGGCGCGGCCTCGGAATGCGCGGCCGAACAGGGCAAGTTCTGGGAATTCCACGACAAGCTGTTTGAAAACCAGACCATGCTCAGCACGGCCTACTACAGCCAGGCCGCCCGCGAACTCGGCCTGAACATGCAGCGCTTCGACGACTGCGTGTCCTCCGGCCGCATGTTGGCCAAGGTGCGCGAGCAGTACCAGGGCGGCGTGGGCGCGGGCGTGAACGGCACCCCGGGTTCCTTCATCATCGCTGCCGACGGCTCCGTCACGCCGATCCGCGGCGCTCTGCCGTACGAAAACGTGAAGCCGATGATCGACGCCGCGCTCGCCCGCTAACGCGCGCCTGCGGGAAAACGCTCCCTCCTTGGGGGCGTTTTCGTTTCGGTGGCGGCGGGAATGCGGCGGTGATATACTTGCGGAAACTCATTTTTTCCCGCGTATGCCCCATGTACCCGCCGTTCGCGAACCGTCCCGTTCGCGCCTCGCCGTTCCCGCCTTGCTGGCCGTCCTGGCCCTGCTCGTCCTCGCGGGCTTCGGCTGCGCCAAACCCGCGCAGCGCACGGTCACGGAAGACGGCACCGTCGTCGACACCACCCGCTACGACGAACGCACGGAAACCGGCACCATCACCTTCACCAACGAAGACGGCACCACCGGCACCATCGAAGTGCGCGGCCAGGGCGACCGCCCGCCGGAGAACTTCCCCTCGGACTTCCCGGTCATGCGCGGCATGACGGCGCTGCACTATTCTTCCATCAACCAGGCCGACGGCTTCATGGCGGGCGGGGAATGGACCACCTCGGCGTCCGTGGGCGACGTCTTCGCCTACTACCGTGACGAACTCCCCGAAGGCAACTGGACCGTCACGTCCACGTCCACCTACGGCGACAGCTCCTTCATCATGTTCTCCCGCCGCGGGGACGAGCGCTACGCCGGCACCATGAGCATGGAGCGCCAAAGCGACAATTCCACCACGGTGGCCCTCACCTACATGTTCCTGGAAACGTTACCGGACCTGGGCGACTGGAGCATGTAATGCCTTGACGAACGGCTCGCGGGCACGTAAAGTGGGCCGCGTCATTCAATCGGCGCACGCCTGGGCGCGGGGATCAGCTCCCGTCGCTCGGACGCGCGCGTTAACCGATACCTATGCTGGACAACAAGAAGAAGCTGAAGATCATCGAGAAGTACCGCACCCACGCGTCGGACACGGGTTCGCCGCAGGTGCAGATCGCCATCCTCACCGCGGAAGTCGCGGAGCTCACCGAGCACCTGAAGATGCACAAGAAGGACTTCTCGTCCCGCCGCGGCCTCATCAAGAAGGTCAACGAGCGCCGCCGCCTGCTGAAGTACCTCGAACGCGAAGACGCCAAGGCGTTCAAGGCCCTGAAGGAATCCCTGGGCCTGAAGTAAGCATCGGACCCCTGGCCCATTTTTACGTGGGCCGGGGGTTCTTTGCGAATTATTCACCCCGCGTCCCGGCGAGACCGCCGATTTCGATCACGCATCGAGATCCCAGGCTTCGTCGGAACGCCCACATCCAACCTATGCCGGACATCAAGACGTTTGAAACGCAGTGGGGCGGCAAGGCGCTCCGCATCCAGACGGGCAAGTACGCCAACCAGGCCAACGGCGCCTGTGTGGTGCAGTACGGCGACACCGTGGTACTGGCCACCGCCGTCATGAGCGAAACCACGCGCGACGGCATCGACTTCTTCCCGTTGATGGTGGAGTTCGAGGAAAAACTCTACGCCGCCGGACGCATCAAAGGCAGCCGCTTCATCAAGAAGGAAGGCCGCCCAAGCGACGAGGCGATTTTGACCGCCCGCTACATCGACCGGGCCATCCGCCCGCTGTTCGACGGCCGCATGCGCAACGAAGTGCAGGTCGTGGTCACCTGCCTGTCCTTCGACGGCGAAAACGACCCGGACGTGCCGGGGCTGGTCGCCGCCAGCTGTGCGCTGCACCTGAGCGACATTCCGTGGAACGGCCCCATCGCCGACATCCGCGTGGGCCAGATCGGCGGGGAATGGGTCATCAACCCCACCTATGACGCCCGCGCCAAATCCGTGCTGGATCTGGCCTTCGCCGGTACGGAGGAACGCGTGATCATGGTCGAGGCGGGCGCCAACGAGGCCCCGGAATCCACCGTGCTGGACGCCTTCCGCTTCGGCCTGTCCCACATGGCCGAGCCGTTGCGTTTGATGGAAGAAGTACGCGCCGCCGCGGGCAAGCCCAAGCGCGACATGCTCACGCCGAAGACGGAACAGGCCGCCGCCATCGCCGCGCGCCGCGCGGAAGTGGAAGCCATCGCCCGTCCGTTCATCGCCGCGCAGACCCAGGAATTGTTCTTCGGCGTTCCGCGCGCCACCAAGGTGGAACGCGCTGAGCAAAAGCGCGAGGTAAAGCGCCGCACGGAGGCCTTCTTGAAGGAACAGGGCGTGGAAGCGGACGACGTGAAATTCGGCACGGCCATCGTGACCGACGTCATCGAACAGACCATTTCCCGCGAAATCCTCGACAACGGCCGCCGCGTGGACGGCCGCGGCCTTACGGACATCCGCCCGTTGTTGGCGGAGGTGGCCCAGGTCCCGCGCGTGCACGGCTCCGGCCACTTCATGCGCGGCGAAACCCAGGTGCTGTCCATCGCCACCTTGGGCGCCCCCGGCGACGCCCAGACGCTCGACAACATGGAAACCGTGGGCAGCAAGCGCTACTTCCACCACTATAACTTCCCGCCGTTCTCCGTGGGCGAAGTGAAGCCCATGCGCGGCCCCGGCCGCCGTGAAATCGGCCACGGCGCGCTGGCCGAAAAGGCCCTTTCGCCCATGATGCCGGATAAGGAATCCTTCCCGTACACCATCCGCGTCGTGTCCGAGGTGTTCGGCAGCAACGGCTCCAGCTCCATGGCGTCCACCTGCGGCTCCACCCTGGCGCTCATGGACGCGGGCGTGCCCATCAAGGCCCCGGTGGCCGGCATGGCCATGGGTATGGCGACGGATGGCAACGGCCGCTGGCAGGTCATCACCGACCTGCAGGACCTGGAAGACGGCTTGGGCGGCATGGACTTCAAGATCGCCGGCAGCCGCGCGGGCATCACCGCCGTGCAGATGGACACGAAAACCCACGGCGTCGGCCTGGACGTGATTGAACAAACGCTCGCGCAGGCCCATGAAGGGCGTCTGCAGGTCCTCGACGTCATGCAGGCGACCATCGCCGCGCCGCGCCCGGACCTGTCCCCGTACGCCCCGCGCATCATCACCCTGCGCATCAACCCGGAACGCATCGGCGACGTCATCGGCCCGGGCGGCAAGACCATCAACGAAATCATCGCCGTCACCGGCGTGCAGACCATCGACATCGAGGACGACGGCCTGGTGATGATCACCTCCGTGAACGCCGAAGGCGCCAAAAAGGCCGAGGAATGGGTGAAGAACCTGACCCGCGAAGTCATGGCCGGCGAAACCTTCCGCGGCAAGGTCACCCGCCTGATGGATTTCGGCGCCTTCGTGGAAATCCTCCCGAAGCAGGAAGGCCTCGTGCATATCAGCGAAATGGCCCCGTGGCGGCTCAATGCCGTGCGTGATATCGTGAAGGTCGGCGACGAGGTGTCCGTGGTCGTGAAGGAAATCGACGACCTCGGGCGCATCAACTTGTCCATGAAGCAGGCGGAAGGCAACGTGTACCCGGAACAAACCGCCGCCAACACCGCCGCCGCCCCCAGCATGGGTGCCGGCGGCCCGCGCGGCCCCCGTCCGTCCGGTCCGCGCCCGCCCCGCCGATAATCGCATGTCGCGTCTGAACATCCCCTTGGGAAGAACCTCCGCAACCCGCCCCGCCCGGCGGGTTGCGTGGTTTTTGGGGCTGATCGCCTGCTTGGCGGCCGCCTATGCGGGCACGACGGCCTGGTTTGAACGTACGGACGTCGGTTCCGCCGTGCCGGAGGGCACGGTCGCCATCCTGCGCCTGCATCCGGGCGCAAACGGCTGGGAACGCGTCCTGGACGCCGTCGGGCACCTGACGGCCGTGTCCGACCGCGGGCTGACCCTGCGGGAACTCGCCCCGTACGCGAACGGGGACCTCGCCGTGTTTTTCGACGCCGACGGCCGCCGGTCCGCCGCCATCCGCTCGGAAACGCTTGCTGTGCCGGAAGGACTTCTGTTTTGGCAGACCCCGACGGAGGAAACGCCCGCAGATGAAGACAATTACGAACCGCCCTCCTTGGAAGACCTGTTGGACACCCATGGCATCACGGCTACGTCCGCCAGCTCCGGCCTGGTGGTCCTGACGGACCGTTCCCGGCCGCTCACCGCCGTTCGCCTGCCGCAGCCCTGGGTTCGGCGGGCCTGGGGATTGTTTTTCCCCCGCGTGGGCACGGCCTACGTACAATGGGAAGGGAAACCGGACGGATCGTGGAAAACAGGCGTGGTGACGGCGGATGCGGACGGCTGGGCGATCCGCCTGCCGCGTCTGCCCCTGCCGGCGTCCCCATGGAAACGCTTTCCCGCCGGAACGGTTCTCCATATGTCTACACCAGTGTGGCCAAACAACGGTCTGGAAGAACAAGAAGCCTCGCTCGGCGCGTCCGCGCACATAGATACCTTGCTCCGCCAAATCCACGCACCTGCGGTCGCGAACACCTTTAGCACCCTGTTGCTTGCACGGGAACCCGACGAGACGGAATCGGAAGGGTTCGGGTACGTTCTTTCCACGGAAAACGACGGGTTGTCGCCTGAAGACCGTTTGCGGTTACTCACGGCTTCCGCGGCCTTTTACGCACCTACGCTACGCCCGTGGACTCTGCCGGACCAAACGCAGGCAGATGAAATCGTCGCGGACCCCGCCTCCGTCACCGTGGAAGAGCGTCTGTTGGCCGGTGGACGGGTGCGGCATGTACGTTCTCCGAACGGGCACGTGGCCGTTCTGGCGGAAAAAGACCAGTCCTTCGCCCTGACGAACCGGGAACGCCTGGCGTTTGCCTGGCTTGGCATCGAAGAAGAACCGGACGGGGAACCGACTAAGGCCAGCGTCTGCTTCCAAGGCGCGGCCTATGCGTCCATGCGGGATTTATTCGCCGCCTCATCCGCCACGTTCCACCAACCAAATGTCCTGCGTGACCTTTCCCTCACGTTCAGCGAAGGTTCCCTCAAGAATTCCCCGTTTTCCACGACAATTCGCCTGTGTTATTAGAACTGTGGATAAGTTGTGTGAAAAACGGTGGAAATGTGGATAACTTTTCCCTTGGAAAAAATCCGTTGACGACTTTTCGTGTAGACCATTCGATTTTTCAGCTAAAAATACGGTAGATATATCAATTGACAAAATGACCAAAAACGGGTAAACTGTTTGTGTACCTTAGAGGTGCGACGTTCTTTCCAAGACACCACAGAGAGTTCCCCCGAAGGCACCCCACGCTTTCGAGGGATATCCCGCTTCTCTACTGTTCTGCCATACGTCGTCCTAGTCCGGCGCGTGGCTGGGCCCGTCCGCACCATAGCGTTCCTCCGGGAACGTCCGCGGATAAGACCGATGAATCGGTAGAGAAGGCGTGTCATCTTGCAAGATGAGACGCTTCATATTCGCTGTGTGGCGCAGAGACATGCGTGAAACGCCTTTGGCCGTTTTCCGTGTATCCCTGCGCCAACGCGAGTTGGCGTCATCTTGTTCCTTCCGGACCGATTACGGTCCCTGCACTTATACTTGTAGGGCCTATCGGTCCGTTGTTTTTTTAGAAAATCCCTGGTACATTCTTTGGCAACATTCATTCATCGTTCAGACGATATGGCCCTTGCTCCTTCCTTCGTCCAAGAAATGGAAACCCGCCTGCAGACCGAGAAAACGCGCCTGGAGGAGGAACTGTCCCGCCTGAGCCACCGCCAAGCGTCTTCCCACGGCCCCGCGGACGACCATGCGGGAGAAAGCGAAGATGAAAGCGCGGCGGAAGTCGCCGCCTTCAGCGACAGCCTGTCCGTGGAAACGGAACTGTCCCGCGCCCTGCGCGACGTGGAAAAAGCCCTGGAAGCCATCAAAAAGGGCACCTACGGCGTCTGCACCTACTGCAAACAAGACATCGACGAACGCCGCATGCGCGCCCGGCCGACCTCCGGCTCCTGCATCGAATGCAAAAAGACCTTCACTCAGGAAGTATAACCACCCCTTCATGGACCGCCGGGCCGTCTTCCCCTTGCTGGCCGCCCTCACCGTTACCGCGGACGGGTGGTTGAAGCGCTACGCCTTGGCGCATTTCCCGCCGGACACGTCCGTGCAGGATCCCGGTCTTTTGGCCTTGGTGGTTCACAAGAATTTCGGTATCGCGTTCAACATCCCCATGCGCGGCTGGGTGATTCTCGTCATTTCCATCGCTTTGGGCCTGGCCTTGGGCCGGCTGGCGTGGACGGCGCGTGCAAGCAATCCCGCCGCGGCCTTGGCGGCGCTCACGGTGATCATCGGCGGCATCGGAAACGTGATTGACCGGGCGTGGTACGGCTTCACGGTGGACTATCTGCTGCTGTTCGGTCGTTCCGCCTTCAACTTGTCGGATGTCGTGATCATCGGCGGCATCGTTTGGCTGCTTTCGGCGGGCCAAGACGCCGCGCGCACGGAAGAATCGATTGACAAACCGCCGCAAAAGACGTAGGATGCAAGCATAAATTAACTCCCCCGACCCGTTCGGGGGAGTTTTTGTATGTCCGCCGTTTTTACCGCCGCCGTCGTTGGCGTGGAGGCCGTGCCCGTGCAGGTGGAAACCGACGTCCGTTTCGGCCTGCCGAATTTTTTCATTGTGGGATTGCCGGATGCCGCCGTGAAGGAAGCAAAGGAACGTATCCGCGCCGCCGCTCGTGCCAGCAACTTGGATTTCCCGGATACGCGCGTGACGGTGAATCTGGCGCCCGCCGACTTGCGCAAGCAGGGACCGGCCTTCGACCTGCCCATCGCGCTTTCCGTCTTGGGCGCGCAGGGTGTCTTTCCACCGGACGCGTTCGCGGATTGCCTGGTGTTGGGGGAACTGGGCTTGGACGGGAGCGTGCGACCGGTGCGCGGGGCGCTCGCCGCGGCCCTGCTGTGCGCCCGGCGGGGGTTCCGCGCTTTGTTCGTGCCCGAACGCAATGCGGCGGAAGCGGCGGCCGTGCGTGGTGTTTCCGTACGAGGCGTGCGTCATGTGCGGCAACTCACGGACTGGGCGGCGGGGAAGGAGAACATCCCCGCGTGGCCGCGGCAAAAAGCGCGCGCGGCCCATCCGCCGCCGGAAACGGATTTCGCCCATATCCGCGGCCAAGCCCATGCCAAACGCGCGTTGGAAATCGCGGCCGCAGGCGGGCATAACGTGTTGTTGAACGGACCGCCCGGCACGGGCAAAACCCTGCTGGCGCGCGCGTTGCCGGGTATTCTGCCGCCGCTGTCCGAAGAAGAAGCCGTCGAAACGACCGTTGTGGCGTCCGTGGCGGGCCTGCTGCCCGAAGGCGCGTCGTTGATGCGCGTGCGGCCGTTCCGACATCCGCATCATTCCAGTTCCGCCGTCGCCTTGGTGGGCGGGGGCGCCGTCCCGCGCCCCGGTGAGGTGAGTTTGGCGCATCGCGGCGTGCTGTTTTTGGACGAACTCCCTGAATTCCAACGCCGCGTGTTGGAACAGCTGCGCCAGCCGATGGAAGACGGGGACGTCACCGTGGCCCGCGCGCACGGCACGGTTCGGTTTCCCGCCCGCTGTCTCATCGCCGCCGCCATGAACCCGTGCCCGTGCGGATTCGCCTCCGACCCGCGCAAACCCTGCGTATGTTCGCTCGCCGTCCGCGAACGCTACCGCCGCCGGGTGTCCGGGCCGCTGTTGGACCGGTTCGACGTTCTCGTGGAAGTCCCGTTGCAAGCGGCATCCGCACAATTGACGCGTGCGGAGGAAGAGCCTTCCGAAGCGGTGCGAAAACGAGTCATGCGCGCGCGAACGCACCAACAACGGCGCGGCAAAGGCACACCGTTCCTCACCAATGCCGATATCCCGCCGCGCCGGCTGGACGACTGGTGCGCGCTTTCACCCGAGGCGGCCACCCTGCTTTCCCGCGCAGCCGACCGACATGTGCTCTCCGGTCGCGCCGTATCCCGCCTGCGCAAAGTCGCCCGCACCATCGCCGACCTCGCCGGCGGGGCAACCAGCGCAACCATCGAACCGCCGCATATCGCCGAAGCCCTCCACTATCGTCTTCACGAGGCCTGAACGACGAACCGGAAATACAGGTACGCACCCAGCAGGCAGGCCGCCCACACACCCGCCAGAATATCCAGCAACCGCATCCGCGAACGGAATTCTTCCCAATCCGTCCAGGAGCCGTGTTTCCAGCTCCACCGCCGCCCGAAGATCACGCACAACACCAAGACGAACGGCCCCACCGGCGGAATCAAAGACAGAACAAACCATAGGTACAACCGCGCGCCAAAGGCCCACCCTTGCGTCCAAAGCAGCGCGCCCAAGGACGGCACGCGCAGATATCGTTCGCGCGCCTCAGCCTCGGGCACCAGCACCAATCGGAATCCGCAGGACCCGCAGGATTTGTTCCACTCCTCGATGTGCGCGCGGCAATTGGTGCAGGTGTGTCCCATATGTCCGCCATTATACGCGAAACGCGGAGCGCTGGCTCCGCGTTCGTTACCGCACGTATTCCAACGGGTTCTGGAACCGGCCGTCCTTAATGACTTCGAAGTGCAAGTGGGTGCCGGTGGACCGGCCCGTCGTACCCGTCTGGGCGATGATGTCGCCCGCCTTCACCACGTCGCCCGCGTCCACGTAGTGCTTGGAGTGGTGGGCGTAGCGGGTCACGTAGCCGCCGCCATGGTCGATTTCGACCGTCATGCCGTAGCCGTTGCGCCAGCCGCTGTAGATAACCGTGCCGTCCGCGGCGGCGAAGGAGTGGGTGGAATAGTCGCCGTCGATGTCCACGCCCGTATGGCTCCAGCCGTAATACTGGGTAATGATGCGCCATTCCGTCGGCCAAATCCACGTGCCTTGCCCGGCGGCCGAACCGCGCGAAGCCACGGGCTGCTGGTCGGCGGGGCGGGGCGTGACGGTGACAGCGGCGGGGGGCTGGAACAGCTGCTGAATCGGCGCGGGAGTCGTGCGCGCAGGCGCAGGCGTGGCGGGAGGCGTCCCGCCCGGAATCACCAACTGCTGGCCGATGCGCAAGGTACCCGCTCCGCTCAGTTGGTTGGCCGAAAGAATGTCCGATTGTTCCGCCCGATGCGTCTGGGCGATGCGGGCCACCGTATCCCCGCTCTTCACCGTGTAATACACGCCGTCCACGGGCGGAATGGTCAGGGACGCGCCCAAGCGGAGCACGCTGCGGGACGACAAGTTGTTCGCCCACAAAATCGTGTTGAGGTTCAGACCGAATTTCGCGGCGATGCCGGAGAGCGTGTCGCCGGATTGGATGACGTACGTTTCCGTTTCCGTGCGGGTCGGAACGGGCGGACGGGGCGTGGTGGGAGACGCGGTGGGGGCAGAGCCGGAAGAAGAACTGGGCATGCCGCCGGGCAGGACGGCGATGGATCCGCCGACCATCGTGGTGGCGTATTCGCTGTCGAAGGAAATGAAGTCTAAATGGGCGTCGGCGCGCAGGGACGCGTCCGCGGCGTATTGGGACGGCACGAACCGGAAGGCCGTTTCCGCGCTTTCGGTTTCCAAGACTTCCACCATGGTTCCGTCCGCCACCAGGTGGTAGAGGATGCTGTCACGGCCGTAATGTTCGGCACGCAACTGGCCGCGCGCCTGCACGTTGGCGGCCACCACGGACAAGGCGACCGCCAAGGCGACCGCGTGGATGAGATGGCGGCTGGCCACCACGAAGAACGCCCGGTGCTTGGCCGCGCCCGCAATGCGTCCGAACAGGCGGCGCAGGAAAAAGAAGGCGCGGTACAACGGCACCCCGACCGCAAACAGCAAAAAGCGCCCGACGGCCAAGAACGGCGAGACGAGGACTCGCAGGACGGGGCCGGCATGGCGCTTCAGAAGAATCAGACCGCGGAGCACGGAAAGCGCCGCACGGACCATCAATTGTTTGAAGGAAACACGGATAGAAAACCCGATAAACGGAGACAACACGGTACGGCAAAAGGCCGTGCGCGTCAATCGGCATTATACCGCCCCGAACGTCCGATATGACAGCCGGTGCAAGGGGCAGGGGCCGTGCGCGGCGATGGCGGCGCGGTGGGCCGCCGTGGCATAGCCCTTGTGTATGTCGAAACCGTAGGCCGGATGCGCGTCCGCCGCCCGCACCATCAGGCGGTCCCGGGTGACTTTGGCGAGAATAGACGCCGCGGCAATGGACTTCACCGTCCGGTCTCCGCGCACCACGCCGCGTTGCGGATGCGGAATACCGGGGATCTTCCATGCGTCCACCAGAACGAAGTCGGGCGGAACGCGCAGACCTTCCACCGCCCGGCGCATGGCGAGCAACGACGCGCCCCGAATGTTCAACGCGGCGATTTCCTCCACCGACGCCGACCCCACGGCCCAAGCGACGGCGCGTTTCATAATCAACGGATACAGGTCCTCGCGCGCGGCGGGCGATAATAATTTGCTGTCGCGCAACGCCCCCAGCCGGGAATCGAGCGGCAGAATCGCCGCCCCAGCCATCACCGGCCCAGCCAAGGCCCCGCATCCAACTTCATCCACGCCCGCCACAAAACGAAACCCCTCGGCCAGCAATTGTTTTTCCATCTGGAAAGACGGTGGGCGCATATGAACCCGATCATAACAAAAACGCCACCTCGGAAGAACCGGGGCGGCAGGAGTTGGTGTTTCGCGGAAGCAGCGCCGGTCAGTCGGCAGCGGGATTCCACCACAACCAGATCGTCTGGGCGTTAAACGTCGTCTGTGGATGTCCGGAACCGACGGAGATGCCGCAGACGCGTTCTTCATCCACGGAAACGTGGAAAAGCATGTCGTCCCCGAAGGAATCCGGCGCGGGCGTCATGCCGAGCGTCACCCACGCGTCCCTCGGAAACCGCGTTTGGTGCCGTTCCACGAGCAGCAGGCCGAGTTCCGGCGGGCACGGGCGCAACCCGCGCGCTTCGGCCGCCGCGTACAAGGCCGCTCGCGTATACGATCCCGCCAGGCCGAGCCGGGCGCCGGTCACAAGCGAAAGCGTGTAGGACCGCGGCGGTTGGAACGTTTCCAACCGGCACAGAACGTCGAAGGCGCCGGGCGCGATTGCACTGCGCCCACGCCGTGCCCTGTGCTTGTACTGCTTGATCAGCGCTTTCAGCTCCTTCTCCCGCAGATCCACCTGCACGGTGAACCAGATCGGGAGCGGATGCGCGTCTTTCCCATCCATGTTTCACCTCGTTTCATCCCCAGGATGTCTGCCGCCCAACCGACCCATTTCGGTTCGGGCAACGGCGGAGCATAGGCCGAAACGGCAAAAGACGCAAGGAATCGACATTGACACACGATCATCGGAACGATACCATCGCCGCACTGTTTTCCGCGGTTTCACCCATAAAATTTCGCTATGTCCACCGCAAAAATCGAACGGCTGCCCAAGAACGCCGTCAAACTCACCGTCACGGTTCCCGCCGAGGACGTCCGCCCGTTCATGGAGGCGGCCGCGGCGCGCATTTCCGAAGCCAGCACGATTCCCGGCTTCCGCCCCGGCAAGGCGCCCTACGACGTCGTGAAACAGCGCGTGGGCGAAATGAAAATCCTGGAGGAAGCCCTCGAACCCATCGTCCGCGCCACGTACGTGCGCGCCTTGGAAGAACACGAATTGGACACCGTCGGTTCGCCGCACATCGACGTCGAAAAGATGGTGCCGGGCAACGACCTGGTGTACACGGCCGAGGCGTCCTTGCTGCCCGCCGTCACCCGCCTGGCCGACTACGCCAAGATCACCGTGGAACGCAAGAAGGCGGAAGCGGGCGAGGAAGACATCACCCGCGCCGTGGACGACCTGCGCCGCATGCAGACCCGCGAAGTGCGCGGCGCCGCCGGCAAGGCGGCCGAAGGTACGGACAAAGTCGTCGTGTCCATCGACATGAAAAAGGACGGGGTTTCGGTGGAAGGCGGCCAATCGCCCAACCATGCCATCTACCTCGGGGAAGAGCACTACATCCCCGGCATGAAGGAGCAGATCACGGGACTCAAGGAAGGCGACAAGAAAACCTTCACCCTGACCTTCCCGGCCGACCATAATTCCAAACTGCTTGCCGGCCAACCCGTGGAATTCGACGTTGCCGTGAAGGAAATCTACGCCCTGGAAACGCCCGCGGCCGACGACGCCTTCGCCGTTTCCCTCGGCCAGAAGGACTTCGCCACGCTCAAAGGGCTGGTGAAGGCCAACTTGGACAAAGAAAAACTCCAGGAGGAAGAGCAGCGGATCGAGAAAACCCTGCTTGAGCGCATCGCCGAGGAATCCCGCTTTGAGGACATCCCGGACCTGCTGTTGAACGAGGAAATCAACAAGATGGTCCACGAATTGCAGCAAGCCGTGGAAGGCCAAGGCATGGACTTTGACGCCTATCTGAAGAACCTCAAGAAGACCTTGGCCGACATGAAGATGGACTTCACGCCGCAGGCGCTCACGCGTATCAAAGTGGCGCTGGTGCTGAAGGAAATCGCCAAGAAGGAAAAGATCGCGCCGGAAGAGGCGGAAATCGACGCCGAGGTGGACGAACTCGCCTCCCGCTACGAAGACAAGGAAACCAAGAAACGCGTCTACGAACCGGCGTACCGCGAATACGTGGCGACCATCATCCGCAACCGCAAGACGATCGCACGGTTGAAGGAACTGGCCGTGAAAAACGCGTAGCGAAAAACGGGCCTTTGGGGGCCCGTTTTGCGTTTGCCGCCGCCGGACATACACTGGTCCGCGTATGCTTCTCACCGTCCATGTAAAACCGCGCGCCAAGCGCAACGCCGTTGCCGCGTGGCTGGACGACTCCACGGTGAAAGTGGACGTGACGGCGGCCCCGGAAGGCGGCAAGGCGAATGACGCGGTCGTCGACGTCCTGGCCGAAGAACTCGGCGTGCCGAAATCCGCCGTGACGATCGTGCGCGGGGCCGCGGCCCGCTTGAAGCACGTGCGCGTGGCGGGGAAGTACGAATAACCCCGGCCCTAGGGCCGGGGTTACGGTTGCGGTTCGGGCACCGGATCTTCGCCTCCTTCGTTGAACGGGTTACAACGCAGGATGCGCCACGCCGTAAGGACGGAGCCACGGGCCACCCCGTGCAGGCGGTAGGCGTCGTGGCCGTATTGCGAGCAGCTGGGGTGAAATCGGCAGTACCCGTAGGGAAAGAAGCGGCGCAGCGGCCCATGGTCCGGCGACAAGGTCCGCTGGTACACGCGGATGGCCGCCATGAACGCGCGCCTCATACCAACAGCCCGGCTTTCCGCAAGGAACGCTCCACCGCGGCCTCCAAGGCGGCGAACGACGCGCGCGCCGCGGGCGGGCGGGCCATCAAGGCCACGTCGAACCCCGGCTTGATGCGCGGCAAACGCGCCCGGACGATTTCGCGCAACCGGCGGCGGACGCGATTGCGCATCACGGCCTCTTTGGATACGGCGGACCCCACCACCACGGCGAACCGGGACACGTCCAGGCCGTTGGCGCGGAATTTCACACCGCAGGTTGGATCAAACGCGCCCTTGCCCTTGGAAAAAAGGGTGCGGATGTCCGTTTCTTTTCGCAAACGATGGGCGGGGGCGAGCATACGGGGCGGTTCATGAACAAAACGCGCGTTTTCACGCGCGTTTCCTTCTTACTTCAATTTCTTGGCTTGGACGGACACACGGGTGCGTCCCTTCACGCGGCGGCGCTTGAGCACGGTCTGGCCGTTCTTGGTACGGGAACGGACGCGGAACCCGTGCACCTTGGCGCGGCGGGCCTTTTTTGGTTGATAGGTGCGCTTGGACATAGCGGCAAAACGAATGAGATGCGACGTGCGGGCACGTTACCACACTGTCCACAGGTTATCAACCCATTCGGCGGAAAAATGCAACTTGCCCACATGTGGATATCTGATTTACACTAGCGCCATCGCCAATCGTTCCTTCCCGTTTTCCGGGAATGGGGCATCTCTTTTTTGACGTCGTCCGCGGTATGAACACCCATGAACTGTGGCTGGCGGTGCTGGGCGGGTTGGAACTTTCGCTGAGCAAGGCGAATTTTACGACCTGGTTCCGCAATACCTTCATCGCGTCCTTCGGCGACGGCGATGTCGTTATCGGTGTTCCCAACCTGTTCACCAAGGCGTGGTTGGAAAAGAAATACCACAAGGATATCCTGCAATCCTTACAAACCCACGCGCAGCAGAACGTCCGGACCATCACCTACCGCGTGGAAACGCGCCAACCGCCCGCCCCCGTCGCCATGGTTGAGGCGGAACCGGCCACCGTCCTGCCGGAAACCCCGCCCGAACCGGTGCCCGTGTACGAACCGGCGTCGGCAAGCCCCGCCGCGGGGCACGTAACGGTTATCGTGGAACAGGAACGGGCACCCAGCCAGCCCGCATCCGCCCCCACCAACCCGTCGTCCGTCCAAAACGCCGCCGCCCCCGCTCCCGCAAGCCCGCCCGCGGCCCCGCCGCCCGGCTCCCGCCTCGGGGAATTCACTCTGAACGCCAAGTACGCGTTCGGCAGCTACGTGGTCGGCAAGCAAAACGAGCTGGCCCACGCGGCCGCCCAGGCCGTGGCATCCCAACCCGGCGGCGTCTACAACCCCCTGTTTATCTACGGCGGCGTGGGCTTGGGCAAAACCCACCTATTGCAGGCCGTCGGCAACGAAATCCTGCGCCGCGCCGGGCACACCCGCGTGCTCTACGTCACCAGCGAGCGCTTCACCACGGACTTCATCAACGCGGTTCGCACGGGCCAGGGTCGGGACTTCCGCAACTACTACCGCAGCGTGGACCTGCTGCTCGTGGACGACATCCAATTCCTCACCGGAAAGGAAGGCACGCAGGAGGAGTTCTTCCACACCTTCAACCAGCTGCACCAAAACAACAAACAGCTCGTCATCACGGCGGACCGGCCGCCCAAGGCCATTCCGTTCCTGGAAAGCCGCCTCATCTCCCGCTTCGAAAGCGGCATGATGGCCGACATCGGCACGCCGGACTTCGAAACCCGCGTGGCCATCCTGGAGGCGAAATGCCGGGAAAAATCCTTCCCGATGGCGCGGGACATCCTGCACCACGTCGCCACGTCGGTGCAGAGCAACATCCGGGAATTGGAAGGCGCGCTCAACAAGGTCATCGCCTTCCACCACTTCAAGAACATCCCGGCCACCCTGGATACGGTCAAACCCATCCTTTCCAGCTTCCAGCCGGCGCACACCAAACGCACCGTCACCGCGCGGCAGCTCATCCAAACTGTGGCGGAACACTACGACCTGCAAATAGAGGACCTGGTCGGGAAGAGCCGGGAAAAGCGCTACGCTTTCCCGCGGCAAATCATCATGTACCTCATGCGGGAGGAGATGAAGTCGAGTTATCCGTCCATCGGGGCGGAGCTCGGCGGGCGCGACCACACCACGGCCATGCACGCCTACGGGAAGATTTGCTCCTGCCTCACGCAGGACGAACAGCTCCAGCATGACGTGGAACTGATCCGCCAGCGGCTGTACACGGTTTAGCCACAAGGAAGGCACAACCCTTCCACATGGGACAAGCCGTGGACAACGAACGGATAACCGCCGCTGAAACGTGGACAATCCTGTGGACGACTTCGGCCGCCGAAACGTCCTACCCCAGCCGTCCACATTTCATCCACGGATTCATCCCAAGGGCGTCCACAAGAGCCCACAGGAAAACGACGCGAGGTTGAGCGACATTCTCCCGTTCATCCACTCCGTCCACCGCCCTACTGCTTCTACTTCTTATTTAAAGTCCCCTTTCTGAATATGAAGTTCTCGTGCACGCGTGACAATCTTTCCCAGGGACTTTCCATTGCGAGTCACGTAACGGGGAAAAACGTAAATCTTCCCATCTTGCAGAACGTGCTCATCCGTGCGGAAGGCGGGACCATCAGTCTGACCACCACGAACTTGGAAATCGCCACCTCCTGCGTGGTGCGCGGAAAAGTGGACGAACCGGGAGAATTCACTGTGCCGGCGCGCCTGTTCCACGATTACGTCGCCTTGTTACCGAACGAACATGTGTCCGTTTCGGCCGACGCGGCGTCTTTGGCGGCGTCCTGCGGCGGAAACCGCACGAAGATCAACGGCTTGTCCGCGGCGGATTTCCCGCTGGTGCCGAAAATCCAGGGCGACCGCGTGTACCAGTTGCCCGTTGAGGGCTTCCGGGAGACGCTCTCGCGCGTCCTGTTCGCGGTTTCGACCAGCGAGGCGCGTCCGGAGCTCACCGGCGTCTCCGTCGAATTCAGGAAGAAAGACGGCGGCGGGGAAGCGGTGCTGGCCGCCACGGACTCCTATCGCCTGGCGGAAGGCGTCATCGACCTGCCGGGCCAGTCAGTGGAAGAACAGCGCGTCATCATCCCGGCCAAAACGCTGGCGGAGGTGAATCGCGTGTTGTCCGTGTTCCGCGATTCCGTGGAGGCACCAACCACCGTTTCGCTCGGGCTGTCCGAGGGCCAGGTCGTTTTCTCCTACGGTTCCGTGGAAATCGTTTCGCGCATGATCGAGGGGAATTATCCCGACTACCGCCAGATCATCCCGCAGCAATTCCAAACCAATGCCGTCGTGGACCGCGACGACTTCACCAAGGCGGTGAAAACGGCCAGTTTGTTCTCCCGCGCCGGGCTGTTCGACGTCACGCTCGCTTTCCACCCGGACGAAAAGAAATTGGAAGTGAAGTCCGTGGACGCCGACCGCGGCGAAAACACGGCGTCGTGCGCGGCCGAGGTGTCCGGCCCGCAAAACACGGTCACCTTGAACTACCGCTACCTGCTCGACGGCCTCTCCGCCGTGGGGACGGAGCGCGTGCAGGTGCAGATGATCGACGCTGCCAACCCGTGCATTTTGCGCGCCCAAGACGGCGGGACGGGGTACCTGTACATCATCATGCCGATCAAGGCGTAACGGATATGCTCCGCGTTCCCAAAGCCCCCGCGTGGCTGACGCTTCCTGTGCGCGACCGGTGGGACGGATCGGCCAACCCGAACCCGCGTTTGCGCGCGGACGTGGCCGTTCGGACGTTGGAAAACGGGGATTGGGAAATCCGGGCGCGCATGCCTGTGCGCCCGCAGGAACGCATCCCGAATGCACCTGTGGATAACCCTGTGGGCAACCTGTGGGAATATGATGTAGCCGAACTATTCGTCGTTGGCCCTGGGCATCAATATTTGGAGGTGGAATTGGGCGCAGGCGGGCATTTTCTCGTACTGGGCTTCGATGGAATCCGCCAGCGGTCGGATGAATATCTGACCTTCGCGCCGGAATTGGCCCACGTGCGGGAAGAAGAACCGGACGGTGGCTGGTGGTCGTCCGTCATCCGCATTCCTTCCGCGATGGTTCCGCGGCCCGTGCGGGCCATCAACGCCTTCGTGGCGGCGGAAGGGGAATACCTGGCCGCCTTCCCCGTGCCCGGCGAACGCCCCGACTTCCACCAGCCGGACGCGTATCCCGAAGTGGTGGAGCAATAAAACACCCCCGCCTATTACGAGGGTGTTTTTCGTTACTCAACGGCGAACGGATTGAGCGGTGCTTCCGTCGGTTCCTCGGACGACGGTTGCGGTTGCGGCGCGCGGACGTGGACCAGGTACCCGGCCGTTTCCGTGCCCGGCAGGCCGTCGCGGCCCTCGGCCGTGGCCGTCAGGATCCAGTCGCCGCCTTCCATGGGCAACGTCCAGGCAAACTGGACGAACGGGGAATCCGGTTCGGGGCGCAGGCCCACCAACGTGCGTTCGGCCTGCCCGACGCGCTGGGCGTACAGAGCCACGGAGCCGTATTGTTGCGGCCGGTCCAAGGACACGGCCACCATGTACGTTTCCGTGCCGTCGATGTTCTGGCCGTGGCGCGGGTCCACGATGTCCGCGCCCGCGCTCTCGGCGTCCGTTTCCACGCGGATGTTCACGCTGGCGGAACCGGCGTTGTCCACGTCGTCGTAGGCCACCACCTTGAGCGTGTGCGTGCCCCGCCCAATGGAACCGGGCAGCGTGGCGCGCAGCGTATATGGCGCGGAGGTATCCACGCCCACCAGCTTGCCGCCCAGGTAGAATTCCATGCGCGAGACGCCGCGCGGAGCGAACGCGTCCGCCGAAACGTCCAGCATGCGGTCGAAGAGCGTGTCGTTCGCCTGGGGGAAGGCGAGGAACACGGACGGCTGGTTGGCGGGGACGTGCACGTCGTCGTATTCCGTCGGCGGCTGCTGGGAAGAAATGACGATGCCCGTGCGTTCTTCCTCCCGGCGCATCCAATCGGCGATGGCGGCTTCCCACGCCTCGTAATGCGGGTCGCGCTCCGGGTTCTCCGGCGGCGGGCCCAACGGGTCCGCGCGGTTTACGTAATGCAGCAGGGAATGGTATTCCGCGTACAAGCGTTCCTCGCGGTAGGAAGCGGGCGTGAATTCCGTGGCGAGTTTGTCGGACGCCCGGTCCACGACCACGCGCGTGCTGGGAATCTCGCCGTCCAGCACGGGCTTGCCCGTCTGCGGAATGTCCGGCGCGGGGAAGGATTCCACCGGCTTGCCGGCCAGAGCCGCGCGCATGAAGGCGTTCCAAATGGGGGCAGCCACCACGGAACCGTCCGCCCGCGACCCCATGCGGCTGTTGTCGGCGTTGCCCACCCACACGCCGGTCACGAGCGACGGCACGTACCCGACGGTCCAGGCGTCGTAGTTGCGGTTGGTGGTGCCGGACTTCGCCGCCGCGGGAATGTTCCCCAGCTGCAGGAAGCTGTTCGGGCCGAAGACATAGCTGCGGGCCGCGTTGTCCGTCAGCACGTTCGTCACCATGCGGGAGGCGTTTTCAGACAACACGCGGTCGCCGTCCGTCTGTTTCCATTCCATCAGGACGTTCCCATCAGGATCCGTCACTTCCAGAATGGGCGCGGCGTCGAACCGCCGTCCGCCGTTGCCGAGCGCCCCGTAGGCGAGCGTGTGTTCCAGCAGCTGCACCTCGCCGCCGCCCAGCACGATGGCCAGGCCGAAGCGCGAACGGTCTTGGAAGGTGGAATAGCCGAGCGACGCGGCGAAATCGAGCGCCCGTTCCACGCCCACCATGTACAGCATCTGCACGGCGGGGATGTTGAGCGACCCCTGCAGAACTTCCCGGATGCGGATGGGTCCGCGCTCCCGCAGGTCGTAGTTGTTGGGGCTGTACGGGCCGGTGGCGGTGGGGAAGTCCGTCTTTACGTCCCACAGCACGGTGTTAGGCGTGTACCCCAGGTCGAACGCCTGGGCGAAGACGATGGGTTTGAAACTCGACCCCGGCTGGCGCGGGCGCAGCGCCACGTTCACCTTGCCGGCGATGGCGTCGTTGAAGTAGTCCTTGGACCCCACCATCGCGAGGATCTGGCCGGTGTGCGGGTCGGCCGCCACGAGGGAGGCGTTGGTGAAATTGTGCGCCTCGCCGCGTTCGTTTACGCCGTTCACCACGGCTTCCTCGGCCGCCTTCTGTAGGTCGTAGTCCAGCGAAGTGACCACTCGCAGCCCGCCTTCTTCAACCTGTCGTTGGCCGAACTGGGTTTCCAGCAATTCTTTGACGTAGAAGACGAAGTGCGGCGCCTGGATGTTGGTGACGCGCGCGCGCAGCGGCGTGTCCTGGGCTTTGGCTTCGTCCGCCTGGCTTTGGGAAATGAACTCCAGCTCCGCCATGCTGTCCAAAATCCAGTCGCGGCGGATCTTCAGCCGGTCCGGGTTGTTGATGTAGTACGTCGGTAGCTGGGGAATGGCCGCCAGGGTGGCCGTTTCCGCCAAGGTCAGGGTGTCCACCGTCTTGCCGAAGAAATTCGTGGCGGCGGCCTGGATGCCGTAGTACGTGGAGCCGTAGGGAATTTCGTTGAAGTAAATCTGCAGGATTTCGTCCTTGGCGTAGCGGCGTTCCAATTCCACGGACAAGATAAGTTCCTTCACCTTGCGGGTGAGCGTGCGTTCGTTGGAAAGGATGGCGTTTTTCACCAGCTGCTGGGTGAGCGTGGACCCGCCCCCGCGGCTGCCGCCGAAGAGCACGGCGCGCCCGATGCCGCGCACGGTGAAGCCCCCGTGGTCGCAAAACGCGCGGTCCTCGGCCGCGATGGTGGCTTGCAGGGCGACCAAGGGAATGCCGCCCTCGCCCTCGGACGTGAAGTCGGGGTCGCAGAAGCCGTCTTGGATTTTTACCAAGGTGCGGTTTTCGTCGCCGTGGATTTCGTACAGCAAATGCTCGCCCGTGCGGTCGTAAATCTTGGTGCTTTGCTTGATGGTGCGGCGGGTCAGCGCGTTCGGATCCGGCAGATCCCGGCTGACGTAAGCGAAGAGGCCCAAGAGCCCCAACGTGCCGGCCACGCCCAAAATCAACAGCACCAGCAGCAGGTTTTTAAGCCAGTTCTTGGGCAGGCGCAGCTGTTTGCGGCCGTGCCGCTTCCAGTCCGAGGAAGACGGGCGGGGATACGACATAGAAAAGGGAAAGAAGAGATCCTAAAGGAAAGATGGGTATATTACAAGGGATGATAGCGGAACACAGCGAAAAATTGAAGCGTTTTCGAGCGGGTGCGGCTCCCGTTGCGTCCCATCCGCAATTTTGCTACATTCCCAACGCGTTACGCGGCCACGTGGCGAAGGTGGTTAACGCGGCGGTCTGCAAAACCGCTATGCGCCGGTTCGACCCCGGCCGTGGCCTCCAAAAACGCGCGTCCAACATCGGACGTGCGTTTTTTGTTTTCCACAGCGGCTTTGGTGATCCGTGGTACACTACTACCCAAACTCATTTATCGGTTACCAAACCATAAGGCTTATGACCTTCCGCCGTCTGTCCGCCAGCGCGTTGGCGCTCGCCGTGTTGTGCAGCCCGTTCACGCCATTCGTCGGGTTGCTCGCTCCCGCTACGGCGCATGCCGCGGCCGGATGGACCGCGCTTCCGTACGGAGCCAATATCATCTCCGTGGAAGACCGGCTGTGGAGCTTGATGCACTAAGAGGGAAGGAAGATGAGGGAAGATCAAAAACCCCGCCGCGTGGCGGGGTTTTCGTTTGGGTATGTTTTACCGTTCTTCCTGCACGTGGGCGGCCAAGTCCACGAGATCTTCGCCCACCAGGTTCTTCGGCACGAACGCCACGGTGCGCTTGAGCAAGTCGATATGCAGGGATTCCTTGAACAATTCGACGTTTTCCTGTGGGACCGTGAAGGCCACCTCTTGGAATTCGCCGTTTTTCAGCCTGGCCAAGAGTTCGTGGTTGAGTTGGTCGTACAGGCGTTCGCGGGACCATTCCTGCCGGTCGTCTTCCGGTTCGGCGGAGGACATTTGCCCGCCGCCGAGTTTTACCGCGGAGCGTTCGCCGGGCAGGTCGTCCGTTTTGGTGGACAGATGCAGGACCGGTTCGATTTCCCGCCCGTCGGCGCGATAAACGCGCGCTTGGACGTTGTCCGTGGCGACGATGTAGGTGGGCGCGGCAAACGCGCGCAAGGGTTCGGGGATGTGCATAGGGAACCAAAGGGGAAGTGAATGTGTTTTGAGTATACCAGAGCGTGCTATACTTGCCGCCGTATGAACGGAACGGTCGGGCGCCGGTCGCTGGCGAAATTCATTCGGGAAATCGTGTTCGGACTGGAAGACAGCCTGGTGTCCACGCTCGGGGCGGTGGTGGGCATTGCCGCCGGGGCGCAGGACCGCTACATCGTCATCCTTTCCGGCATCGTCCTGGTGGCCGTGGAAGCCGTGTCCATGACCGCCGGGAGTTTCCTCTCCTCCAAGTCCGCCCTGGAGGCGGAAACGGAAATCCTGCGGGAGGAAGGCAAGAAGGCCAACGGCCTGCGGGCGCGCCCCGCCCGCGCGGCCGCCGTCATGGGCGTCTTCTACGTGCTGGGCGGCTGCATTCCGCTCGCTCCGTTCATCTTCATGGACGCGCTCAATGCCGCCTCCGTCGTGGCCATCGCGCTGACGGCCGTCACGCTGTTTGCCGTCGGCATGTTCGCCGCGTCCGTGTCGCGCCGCCCGCTGGCGCGCGGGGGTGCGGAAATGCTCGTCGTTTCGTTAAGCGCCGCCGCCATCGGCTACGGCATTGGCTGGGCCGTGCGGCATTTGTGGTAATTCACCGTATGACCATCCGTTTTGAACAAGAAGCCGCCCAAGACGCCGCGACCTGCCCCGTGTGCGACGCCCCCATTCCCGATATGCGCCAGGCCCTGGTGGAGAACCATCACGGCCAACTGCTCGCCTTCGACCGCCAAGAATGCCTGAAGGATTTTTTGGAGGATCCGGAGCGGTACCTGCTGGCCTTGGACGAAGAGGAAGAATAAGGCGCGCCGCCTGGACGGACGGGCGTTTGGTTGGTACCGTCAACCAGCTATGAACGCCCTCCGCCGCGTGTATCTCGACCATGCCGCCGCCACGCCGCTTGACCCGCGGGTCCTTGAGGCCATGCGGCCGTTTTTGGCGCAGGCGCACGGGAATCCGTCGAGCTTCCACACGGAAGGCAAGCGCGCCAAGGACGCCGTGGACGCGGCCCGCGCGCGCATCGCCGAAGCGCTCGGCGCCCGCCCCGACGAAATCCTGTTCACCTCCGGCGGAACGGAATCCGACAACCTGGCGGTGTTGGGCTACGCCCGCATGTACGCGGACAAGGGCCGGCATATCGTGACGACGGCCATGGAACACCAGGCCGTGCTGGAAGCCGCCCAGTTTTTGGAAAAGAAGGAAGGGTTCGAGGTGACCTATCTGCGCCCCGACCGCTCCGGCGTGGTGACGGCCAAGCAGGTGGCGGAAGCCCTGCGCCCGGACACCGTGCTGGTGTCGGTGATGTATGCCAACAACGAAATCGGCACCGTCCAGCCCGTGGCGGAAATTGGCGCGGCCGTGGCGAAGTTCCGCGCGGCCAACCCCAGGTGCGCCGTGGCCTTCCACACCGACGCCTGCCAAGCCGCCGGAACCTTCGACATGAACGTGGTCAAACTCCACGTTGATTTTCTCACCTTGAACGGGTCGAAAATCTACGGTCCCAAGGGAGCGGGCGTGCTGTATGCGCGGCGCGGGTTGAAACTGCGGCCGCTGTTCTTCGGCGGGGCGCAGGAGCGCGGCATTCGCCCCGGCACGGAGAACGTCGCCGGGATCGTCGGTTTGGCCGAAGCGCTCACGCTCGCCCAAGAAGACCGCGAGGCGGAAAACGCGCGCCTCATTCCGCTGCGCGACCGGCTCATCAACGGCTTGCTGGCCCTGCCGAAAACGCGGTTGAACGGCCATCCTTCGCTACGCCTTCCCAACAACGCCAACGTGTCCTTCTTGGACGTGGAAGGCGAGGCCCTGCTGCTGTATTTGGATGCCGCGGGCGTGTACGCCTCCACCGGTTCCGCCTGTACGTCGGCCTCACTCGACCCCAGCCACGTGATTTTGTCGCTCGGGTTGCCGTACGAAGTGGCGCACGGCTCGCTGCGCTTCACCCTGGGCCGTTCCACCACGCAAGAGGACATCGACTACGTGTTGGACGTCCTGCCGCCCTTGGTGGCCAAGCTGCGCGCAATCTCCCCCGTGCGCGTGGACGAAAAGTATTTTCAATGAGTACGAGGTCGTCCTTTACGTGTGAAGGTATGCGTATCACTGATCTTACGGACGTCTATAAAGACCTCGTCATTCGTCAAAATCGTTTTGAAGAATATGTGCAAACAGCACCTTCTTTGTTTGCGCATTATTTTTCGTACTGGGCGAAACGGCCGATGGACGGGGTTCCTGTGCTTTCCGAACGGGACCTGCAGCAGAAGCAACATCTTTTACGCACGCGTCTGCCTATCATTGAGGAAACGATGGTACGAAAAGGACTGCGGATACACGATCTTTCCCTCGTGCTCTTTGTTGGGCAGGGAACGAGTAACGGCCACGCGTTTCTGGAACAGGGGAAAAGTACGGTTTGGATTCCGGTGGAAGCGTATGAAACGGAAAAACAAGTCGACGTGTTCGTGACGCACGAAATCGTGCACGCCCTCCACTATCAAGCGCGTCCGGAATTTTTCTTCACGTCAAAGAAAGAGCAGCAGCAAACGGGGCGTCAATTCCTGACCGAAGGGATGGCAACCTGTCTGACCAAGCATGTCCTTGATTGTGGCGACACGACGGCTCTCTGGGCAGATTATTTACCGCCCACCCAAGCAGATCGGTGGATGTCTGATTGCAAGGAGCATTTGTCAGAACTGGGTAAGGTCATATACGAACAATGGAATGAATCTCCAGAACAGAACGAATTGTTTCTTGCGAACGATCCAAACAATATCTTCAAATACCGATCAGGATATTTCGCGGGGCTTTGGTTCACGGAAGAATTTATGCGCCGGGAGAACCTTCGACCACAAGACCTTCTGCAGGTAGATCGAAAGATTCTTGAACAACAGGTGCGGGCAATACTGCTGGAATAACCGTTTCAGCGCGCCTCCGGCAACGGGCCTGCATGCCTTTACTTTCCCCGTCGATGCGGTCTATCATCACTCAACATTGATGTTCTTCCTATGTCCCACGCTCAACCCGCCGTTCCCGGCACGCAAGGCGACGTCGCGTCGAAAGACGGCGGCCAGTCCTGGTTTTACACGCCCGAGGTGAAGGAACATTTCTTCAACCCCAAGAACTTCGTGCAGGGGGACGAAGACGTGTCCCGCTTCAACGCCGTGGGCAAGGTGGGCTCGCCCGCCTGCGGGGACGAATTGCGCGTCTGGCTGCGCGTGGATCCGGACACGGAACGCATCGCGGAGTTCAAATGGAAGACCTTCGGCTGCGGCAGCGCCATCGCGTCCACCTCCATGGCCTCGGTGATGGTAACGGAAAACGGCGGCCTCACCCTGGAAGAAGCGCGCAAGCTCAAACCCCAGGACATCATGGAACGCCTGGGCGGGCTCCCGCAGCGCAAGTTCCACTGCTCCGTGCTGTGCGACAAAGCCCTGCGCGACGCCATCAACGACTACTACCGCCGTGCGGAGAAGTTCGACCGCGTGGTGGCCGAAGCGTCCCGCCTGGTGGATCCCGTGTCCAAAGTCACGGACCATGACATCGAAGAAGCCGTGCTGGAAGGCGCGCACACGCTCGAGCAGGTGCAGGCCAAAACGAAGGTCGGCATCGGCAACCCGGGCGTCCTGCCCGCCGTGGAGGACCTGATCCGGTTCTATCGCGAGAAATATTTCGGCGTCTAACCCGCATTCGTTATGCCCAAACTCACTGTGAAAGTGGACCCGGACCTGTGCATCGGCGCCGCCTCGTGCGTGACGGTCGATCCGAGCACGTTCCAAATGAACGACGAAAACAAGGCGTACGTGCTGGACCACGGAGCGCCCGCCCCGGTGCCGGACCCCACGCGCGTCTACGAACGCGTGCTGGAGGTGACCGAAGACGAAAAGGAAACGATCATCTTGGCCGCACAGTCCTGCCCCACGCTGGCCATCTTCATCTACGACGAAGCGGGGACGCAGCTGTTTCCGGAAATGTAACCACCGCGTCGCGACCTATGCGCTTCCTCGTTCTCGGCGGCGGCATCACGGGCACCTTGGCGGCCGAAGAGCTGCGCAAACGCCGGCCCGACGCCGACGTCACCATCATCAGCGAAGAACAGCATCCGTGTTATTCCCGGGTGTTGTTGCCGCATTATCTGAAGGGCAAGGTGCCGCGCGAACGGGTGTTTTTGAAGAAGGAAACCTGGTACGCGGAGCAGAATATCGAATGGATCACCGGGGAGCGGGCGGAGCATTTGGACGTTCGCAACCGCTTTGTACGGTTGTCGAACGGTCGGGAATTGCCGTACGACGCCGTGCTGCTCGCCACCGGCGGGGACGTGCGCCCGCTGCACGAGGACCGGCGCGGCATGTCGTATTTCCGCACTTTGGACGACGCGGACCATCTGCTGCAGTTGCTGCGGGAGGTGCCGCCAACGGGCCGCGCGGTTGTCTATGGCGGCGGGTTCATCGCCTGCGAGTACGTCAATCTCTTCGCGCATTTCGGCGTGCCGTGCACGGTGGCGCATCGCGGACCGCATTTCTGGTCGCGCGTGTTGGACGCCGAGAGCGGCGCGTTGATCGCCAAGCAGTTGGCGGAAGGCGGTGTGGAAGTGGTGCCGAGCGCCGCGGTGCGCGGCGTGGAAGGCGACCGCCACGTGGAAGCCTTGGTGACGGACAAAGGCCGCTTCCCATGCGGACTGCTCGGCGTGGGCGTAGGCATTGAGCCGGACCTCGGGTGGTTGCGCGAGGCAGGCGTGGAGGTCGGCGCCGGTATCCGGACGAACGAATATTTGGAAACCAACGTACCCGGCGTATATGCGGCGGGGGACGTCGCCGAGTTCTTCGACGTTACGGTTGGCCGCCCGCGCATGGCGGGAAATTGGATGAGCGCGCAGATGCAGGGTCGTGCGGTTGCCAAGATGATAACGGGAGAACGTGCGCCGTTCCGCCTTGTTTCCTCCTACGCCACCAACGTGCTGGGGCTGGAAATCATCTTCGTGGGCGACACGGTGCGGGAAGCCGCCGACCAGGTCGTTGCGTACGGGTCCGCGGCGGAGGGCGGCGTGGCCCAGTTGTTCGTCCGCGGCGGGCGCGTGGTGGGCGCCACGTTGGTGAACCGCAACGCCGACCGCGCGGCCGTCACCAAATGGATCGGCGAGGGCGCGGAAGCGGCCGGCGTGAAGTTATAGGATAAACCGGGCGGCAGAAAAGACGGGCGTTTCGGCGCCCGTTTTGTTCGTTTACGATTGACAAAACCCAAAAAACCTGCTATAAACCTCCCTTGGCAAACCGCGCAATTCCGCGCATTTTCGGCCAAGAAAGCGAACGTTCACAATTCGCGAGGCCAAAACAGTTTTCGCTGGCACAGCCAGCAGAAAAGGAAGAAGATCATGACCACACCCGCTCCCGTTGCCCCCCGCCCCACGTCTGGGGCACCTGGAAGTACAGGTGCCCGTACCGTCGGGCACTTCAGCGAGGAAGTCGCTGAGCGCCTTACGAAGGACTACCTCACCGGAAACCCGGCGGCATGGGCACAGACTCTGCTCACCTATGTGGCGGGGTTTCCCGAGCTGACGGTAAAGCTGGCGGGGATCTCCGCCGGTGAACTCACCCGCGAGGCTATCTTCCGTGCTCTCCAGAAGCTGGGGATCGACACGGAGGACAAGTTGGTCCGCGCGCTGGCGGACACGCCGGACAACGTCATCCGCGGTATCGTGGAGGCGTTGGCGGAAACCGCGCGCAGCGGTGCGACACCGACACACGCCGCAACCGCACCCGGCCCTTCGGCCGCCAAGGCGACGAGTGGTCAGGTCGTGCGGAATCCAGCCGGGGACCACCCGACCATCGTGCACTACGTCGCGCAGGACGGCGACGTCGTCTGCCTCGACCACCGCAACGAGCGGGACGCGTGGAATAAGACCCACAAGCCCAAGCACGTCGGCGGGAAGGACGGAAAGGGCGGCAAGACGATCCCGGCCGAACCCTTTCCGGAGGAGTTCCTCACCGTCGAACGGGCGCGGGAAATCGGGTACGAGCAGTGCCCGCGGTGCCGGCCGTACGATAGGGCCGCGAAAGCGGCCAAGGAGGAAAAGATGGCCAAGAAAGGCGTGGCGGATGGCCGTCCGGAAACCGGATTCAGCCAGCTCGCGCTGGCGTTCCTGGCCGCCTTCGGGCGGTCCGTGGACACGTCGGAGGCCGACGAGGCCAACGAGGTCTTCAAGGAGCATCCGGACTTTCTGGAGCGCCAGGCGCGTGAGTGGTATTTCGACCACTTCAACGAAGCGCCGGAAGTGAACCCGGACGGGTCGCTTTCAAAAAAGACGGAGCGCAGGTTGATGGGCGCGCGCGTCATGTCGGACGAGGAGAAGGAAGCGGTCATCCGCAACTTGTTCGTCTCCGGCGTGGTCTCGCTCGACAAGCTCACGCACCTGAAGGCCTTGTTGGAGAGCCTGACCGGCAAGAGGAAGAAGGCCGAGCAGGCCAAGCGTCTCAAGGAAGCCGAAGAGGCCGTCCTCAACGCCGCCAACCCGGCCGTGAAGATCACGGCTGAGGAAAAGCTCAAGAAGATCCAGGCAGAGATCAATCCGCCGCCGAAGCGGCTGCCGTGGGGAATCATCATCCCCGTCGTGATCGCGGTGGTGTGGGTGGTCCTCACCATCGCCACCCACTAGGAACGCAAACCAAACAAACAGGCAGGCTTTGTCTGCCAGAAAGGACGTACCCCATGTGGGCGGATATCTTGGCGTACGGAACGTACGTCATCCTGGGACTCGCGGCCGCGGCCGCGTTCCTCCTGTTCGTCGCCGGTCGCGCGATCGGTGGCAAGTTGGACGACGGCAAGCCTCCTGCGGGCGGCGCCCCGCCTTCCGCGGGAAAGCAGGTCGGCCAGTGGATTAACGGGCTGGGGGACGATCTCCAGCGTGCCATGGCCAGCGTCCTGATCGTTCTCGGGATGATCGTGGCGGGCATCGCCGGCATCCGGTGGAACCGGAGCGACGCGGATGCACTCGTGTTCATCCTGGCGGTTATGACCGCTGGATGGATGGCCTTCTACCTCTGCGCAAGCGAGGTACAGAAGAAGGCCCGCGGCATGCTGGTCAGCTCCGTGCTGACGGCGACGTGGATCGGGTTCGTCCTGATCAACGTCTTCATTGGGAACAACCCCAAGTGGTTCCCGGTCCGACTGCACGCGATCCAGATCGAGCAGGTGGAGGAGAAGGCGATCCCAACGCCGAACGGAACTTTCCTGTCGGTCCCCGAACTCTTTGGGGAGATGTGGGAAACGTATCTCACCACGAACAAGATGGGGATCGAGCCCGACCTGTCGCTCAATCTCGAAACGCGCGTCTACGAGATGCGCTGGAACGAGGAAGGGAAGCGGTATGAAATCCGTGCAAAGCGGATGTTGCCGCGATTTACCCTTGCTCGC
>CAZCMI010000002.1:0-17067 GCA_964499955.1 uncultured Gammaproteobacteria bacterium | reverse complement strand
GCCGCTGCCCGCGCGCAGGCGGCGCTCGATGACACGGAGCGAAAAGTCGTTCAGGCGGACCGTGCGGCGCGCCTGGCCCGCGGAGAAGTGTCCCCGCTGGCGAAGGTGTCGGGACAGGAGATTTTCCTGGTCCTGCTGCTGATCGTCGTGAGTGGCACCCTGTGCTTCTGGGTGGGCCACCGTGCGCGGGAGTGGGAGCGAACCACGGGTCAACGTCGGCCGTGGTGGGTGAGGATGGTCCTCACCGCCTTCTTCCTAGCGCTCGCTGTCCTGCTCCTGCGGGCGGCAAGCTGGTTCTTGCCAGAATTCAACCTGGCAGGTGTCAGCTGGCCCGCTTCCCCGGCGTGGACGCCGGAAGGCATGTGGGCCGTGGTCGCCCTGGCTGCCATCGCGCTGATGGTGCTGCTGTTGACTCTGACGGCAGTATTCAAATGGCAGGGGTGGCCGATGGTCGTCGTGTCCGCTATCCTCCTCCTGCTTGCCGCCTTCGGGTGGTACAAGCAGGGAGAGGTGAGGCAGCAACAGCGGCAGGCGGCCGTGGTGTATGAACCGCCGCCTGCGCCTCCGGCGCAACCGGTCCAGGCAGGACGGCCGGTCGTTCCTCCGATTGGAGGCCTCGAGGCAAAGCCACCGGCGTTCTCCGTCGCGGACGATCTCGACGACGAAGAACCCTTCGCCGGGGACCTGACGGCGAAGGCGTGGTGCAGGGTCTGCTCCTCCGGCCGCTTGTCCAAGCCCATGTACGTGGCAATGGGCTGTGATCCGGCCACGTGCCAGTAATCTGCGCCCTTCTCCCCTCCGAACTGGAGGCGGGGAAGGGCGCTCTTTTTTTGCCCGCCGGGGGTTGACAAAATGGCAAAAATGACGTATATTACAGCGTTCCTGCATGCAAACCGGCAGGCGGGATCGGACGTTCAAAACCAACAAGAGCCGATAGGGGATAGCCCCGCGTCGGCAAGAGGATCCCATGAGGACCTTCATTCTGTTCGTCACCGTCATCATGGGGATGACGGGCACCGCTTGCACGGCGGTGCGGTACGCGGGCCCCACGACCGCCTTCGAAAGCGGTGTCTGGGGTCCGGCCGAGGCCATTGAGTTGGCCCGCGTCGACGTGTCCCACCGCCGCCTGGAGGTGGTCGCCCAGAACGGCGGCTGCGTCCAGGAGAGCCGGACCAACCCCCGGACGGGGTTGGTCGAAACCGCGCTCGTCACGGGTGCGGACGGCTTCTGCGGTGCCCCTTGGGGAGCCGCAGGCATGGGCGCCTACGGACCCACCGCCGGGGTGTATCCCGGCATGGCGCCGTACGTCCAGGCCGCGCAGCAGGAGATGTGGCTGCGCAGCGGGGACGCTTCGGTGAGGGGAGGAGGCTTGCCCGCGGTGGATCTCACGTCCACCGTGTCCGAACTGCGGGAGGACGTAAATGCACTCGGGCGGGAACATCGTCCGGCGCCGGGTGCCAAGGCAAAAAAAGCCCCCGCCAAGTAGAAACCCCCGATCGCGCATGGTGTGCGGTCGGTCTCAACGCAAACGGGGCCGGCCGCCGCAGGCGCCGCCCCAAGGAGAAGCCATGAAGATCAGCCGGATGACGGCCATGGCCGTCATGCTCTTCGCAGGGTGCACCACCACCCTGCAGCCGCGCGGCCTCTCGACCGCGACGCAGCGGCGCGCCGCTGCCGCCGGCTGTCCGGATTCCGAAAGGGACCCGGCAGGCAACCTCCAGTGCCTCATCGAGGCTCTGGAGACGGAGAACGCCGCACTCAAGAGGAGGGTTCAGCACCCTCCTCGGCAAGCGGCACCTCGTCGCGCACCGGGGGCGGTCATGCCCGCGGTGTTCCAGCCCGCGGGCGAGCTGGAACTCGTCCCCACCGGGCTTCGCTACGTGGCCATGACCGAATGGCCGCGGGGCGTGCCGGAAGGTCTGGTCGTGTACCAGACCGGGGACAGCCCCGTCGGTTTGCGCGGGTTCGCCTGCGCATTCAGGGGCGGCATCAACATCCCCATCCAGGGGAACGGCGTCGTCCGCATCATCCTCGATGCGAACGGCGACGGCCGCGGCGAAGGGCGGGCGTACGCCTGCGTCCCCACGGGCACCCAAGTCTTCTTCCCGGCGGTTGCCGTGGGGGAGAGGGTGGAACTCCGGTACTACCGGCGGAGTTCCACAAGCGCCGCCGTCATGGGTAGTGTGGCCGTACCGGTACACCAGCTCGTCTGGTGCGGCCAGTACAACCGCACCACCGCCCTGGACGGCGGATGGGCGGGGTACCACTCGGCCGGCGGCAGTCCATGCCACTAGCCACGAACCTTCTCGCCGCCATTTCGCTCTTCGGAGCGGGATGGCGGCTCTTTCTTTTGCATGCAAAAACCGCCCCTTTCGGGACGGCTTTTTGTGTTTCTTTGGCGTTGATTAGCGAGCCACGCTGATAACCTGCTGAATGATGAAGCTCGAGATTGCGTACGCCGCGACCACGATCACCAAACCGACGATCGCGTTTACAATCAGCGACTTCGCCTTGGAGATCTTTTCCTTGTCCATGCCACCTTGCAGGTACAGGATGCCCGCGTAGACGATCAGGATGACGAACAGGATGCCCATCACGCCGAGAACCACGTTGATGAGGTTCCCGATGAGAACAGGGAGGGATGCCGTAGCGGCTCCACCACCTGCCTGCAGAGTGCCTTTGATGTTATCAAGGTCTTTCTGAGCATCTGTGAGACCTTGACCGAACGTTGTGGCGGGCAGGAGAAACGTTGGCAACACGGCGAGGCCGGCGGCGATTTTGTGGTACGCATTCTTCATAGTGAAGGGCGCTAGGTAAATTTGATCGTATTTTCTCCCGTGCGACCATGCGTGTCAAGCGCGCATGCTTACGGGTTAGCCGCTACCAGCCGGCGGCGTTGCGGCTGCGGGACTGGCAACGCCGATCACCTGTGTGATGATGAAGCTCGAGATTGCGTACGCCGCGACCACGATCACCAGCCCGATGACGGCGTTGATGATCAGCGACTTCGCCTTGTTGATCTTTTCCTTGTCCATGCCGCCTTGCAGGTACAGGATGCCCGCGTAAACGATCAGGATGACGAACAGAATGCCCATCACGCCGAGGACCGCATTGATGAGGTTCCCGACGAGGCCTGGGAGTTCCACGTCGCTTGACCCAACCGGCTGCGCCGCTTTCAGGTTGTCCAAAGCCTTACCGACTTGTGCGTGCGCGGCGACGGGGAGGAGAAACGCGGGGAGCACGGCGAGGCCGGCGGCAATCCGGTAGAAGAAAGAAGGCATAGGATAGGGAGGGGAATTATGGTGCGGGAGACGCGGGAGAACTGAGCACGCCGCCCAACTGGACGAAGACGAACCGTGCTAAGGCATACGACGTTAGGACGATCACCAGGCCGATGACGGCGGACGAAATGGAGCCCTTCGCGCTCTTCACTTTGGTTTCGTCCCCGCCGGCCGTCAGGTAGACGACGCCGCCGTACACCAGCAGGCACATGAACAGGATGCCGGAAGCGGCCAGGACGGCGTTGACGACATTGGAAATGATCAGCAGGACCGACGTCTGCGCGAGGGTGAACCCCGCCTCCCCCGCCGCCTTGTTCAATCCTTCGGCTGTGGAGGTGTGGGTGGGGCCGTTCGGTGGTGTTGCCGTTTGGGCCAGGGCGGTGGCAGGCAAGGCCGTCAGCAAGGCGACGACGGCGCCCCGGAAAAGTCGTTGAGGCATAGGCGGTTAGGTTGGGGAGACGCCAGGCGCGCTGAACGTTTCCATGAGCTGCAGGAGAATGAACCGGGTGATGGCATACGCCGCCACGACGATCACGATGCCGATCACTGCGTTTACGATCAGCCGTTTGGCTTTTGCGACCTTGTCCTTGTCTTGCCCGCCCACGGCATACAGGACGCCGCCATACACCAGCAGGCACATCAGGACGATGCCGGAAACGCTCAAGATGACATTGGTGATATTCCCGACCAACGCCGCCACGCCCAGGCGCGACATGCCCGCCCGCCCGGCCGCCGCATCCAAACTGCCTTGAAAGTTTTTCGCGGCCTGGGATTGGGCGAACGAAACCGCAGGAGCGGCCCAAGCCGCCGCGGATGCAAAAATGGCGGCAGTTCGCGCGAAGCGCATAAGCCCGGGGCGCGTCCGAAGACGCGGCACGGACCCATGCCCGGTGCGGGGCACCGGTACGGGACGAACGCTTAGGCGACGGCGCTCGTAATGGAATTGATGACGAACGACGCGATGGCGAAGGCCGAGAGGATGACCACCAGGCCGATGATGCCTTGGACGATCAGACGCTTGGCGATCTTCACCTTATCCTCGTTGCCACCGGCCGTCATCCACTGGAAGCCGCCCCACAGGATGATGACCACCGCGACGATGCCCAGGAAACCCAGGACGGTGCGGATGATGGAGGCGATGGTTGCTGGCAGGTCGCCGGCGGACAACCCGGCCTGCCCGGCGAAGTCGCTTCCGTCGATGCCGCCGAAGAGGTCATCGCCCGTGAGCGCGCCTTGGGCCAGGGCCGTGCTGGCGGAGTGCAGGGCCAGCGTGGCGGCCGTGCCCAGGGCGTAACCGATATGCGTGAGCTTCATATGCATGGCAACCCGCAAGCGGGGGTGCTAAGGGTTAGGAAACGGCGCTCGTAATGGAATTGATGACGAACGACGCGATGGCGAAGGCCGAGAGGATGACCACCAGGCCGATGATGCCTTGGACGATCAGACGCTTGGCGATCTTCACCTTATCCTCGTTGCCACCGGCCGTCATCCACTGGAAGCCGCCCCACAGGATGATGACCACCGCGACGATGCCCAGGAAACCCAGGACGGTGCGGATGATGGAGGCGATGGTTGCTGGCAGGTCGCCGGCGGACAACCCGGCCTGCCCGGCGAAGTCGCTTCCGTCGATGCCGCCGAAGAGGTCATCGCCCGTGAGCGCGCCTTGGGCCAGGGCCGTGCTGGCGGAGTGCAGGGCCAGCGTGGCGGCCGTGCCCAGGGCGTAACCGATATGCGTGAGCTTCATATGCATGGCAACCCACGGTGGGGAAAGCGATAAGGATTAACTGACCGTGCCACTCGACAGCGCCGCAATGACGGCGTTGACCAGCGTGTACGAGGTGAATATTACCACAATTCCCAGGGTGGCCCAAATCAAGGTGTCCTTTCCTTTTTTGATGGTTTCCGGTTTGCCGCCGGAAATGAGCCACTGCACCCCGCCCCACACGAACATCACCAGGGCCACGGCGCCGGCCATGCCGAGGACGGCGCTGATGACCCGGCCGATGAACACGTTCACGTCCGTCACGCCAAGCGGGTTGGTCAGCGTGGTCGGTTCGGGGGCGGGCGCGCCCTGGGCGAGGACCTCCGGCGCGAGGGTGGCGGCAACGGCGGCAAGGGTGAACACGGTAAGTGGAACCAAGATGGCGGTGGAGGCGCGTTTCATAGGACGTCGTGTGTGAGGTGCGCGGAGGAAGAAAGGCATAATGCCGTTATTCGCCGCTGAGTTGAAGCTGGTCGCAGACGGATTGAAGGACGTTTACCGTGGAGCCATCTGCCAGCTGGCAGTTCACGTAATTTCCCACGCCGCTGCCGTCTTGCCGGAGAATACCTTCCACGGCGCGGATGAACAGGAACGCCCCGAAGACGATCAGCAGGCCGATGGTGGCCTTTTTCATTCGGTCCTTGCCCTTGGAAATGCGTGTCGGATTGCCGCCGGACGTCAGCAGGTCGATGCCACCCCAGACGTAGAAGAGGAACACCAGGGAGCCGACGATGCCCAGAATCCAGTTGCCCACGTTCGCCACCACGAGCATGATGTCGGTCAGTTCGCAGTTGCCCACGTTGCCGCATGCCACCGTGATGCCTTGCAGGAACGGGCCGACTTCCGCCGACGTGCATACCGACGCGGCCGGGTTGCAGGCGGGCTGGTTGATTTGGGCTCCCGCCCCCAGCGGCAGGACGAAGGCGGCGAGCGTGAGCAGGGCGGCGGCCGCGCCCGCGCGCAGCCGGGAGAAGGTCGTCATAGGGTTTGGTTCACCATGGTCTGTGCCCGGCCCAGTTCCTGCTCAAGGGGCGAGCCCGCGTTCACGGCGTCGATCATGTCCAGGAAGGCCCGTTCGGCCACGGAGGCGTTGCGGCCCCGGTACCAGCTTTGCGACGTCAGCAGCTGGTTGGTGAAGACGCCCAGGTCCTCGTGTTCCAGCAGCGCCGGGGTGATGAGTGATTTCAGCGCCGGCGGTTTGCGGGTGGTCGTCAGGTAACTGGTGACGTTTTCCGGCCGCGCGGCGAATTGGATGAAGTCCCAGGCCCAGTGTTGGTTCGCGCTGGCCCGCGCCACCGTTTCCACCCAGTAGTTGGCGTAGTTCACGGCCCGGCCGTCGCCGATTTGCGGCAGCGGCGCGATGCCGATGCGCAGCCGGGGATTGCGCGCGCGCAGCAACGGGATGTGGTAGGAGTAGCCGAAGAAGAACGCCGTCTGGCCGTTGACGAACGCTTCAAACGACGGCGGCTGCTGGTCGTTCCAGGCGTACGTAATCTTCGTGGGGTTGGCAAAGTCCGTGTAGAACTGCAGTGCCTGGGCCCCCGGCACCTGCCGCGCCTCGTTCGCGGAGGCGAAGGCCGCCCGGCCGTTGTCGGCCACCATCGGCGTGCCGTTTTGCATCATGATCACGGACAGAAGGTCGAAGGCGCGTTCCACATTGCGCGCCGTGCCGATGGCCGCGCCGGATTGGACGATCAGGTCGTCGGGACCCACCGTGGTGAGCCGCGGCGGGGAAACGGCGTCTTGGAACTGCTGCCAGGTGGCGGGCGGCTGGGGGATGTTGGCCGCGTTGAGCAGGTCCCGGTTGTAGAAGAGCGCCATGGTGTCCACGGCCAGCGGCAGCCCCCAGATGCGCGGAACGGCCGCGGCGTCCGGCGTGGCCTGGTACGGGCGGATGACGTCCGCGGCCACGACGTCCAGGAACTGGTTGCGCACCTGCGCCGGGGTGATGGTGGATTCGGTCCGCAAGGTATGGGTGGTTTCCCGCCGGATCGTGCCGCGCGTTTCCGTGTAGGGAATGGTGAGCGACGGCGGCAGCGGTGACATCAGCGGTTGGTGTTCCCCGATCCACGTGTTGTGCACCGAGAAAATGTCCGGCCCGCGCCCTTCCGCGAAGGCCCGCAGCAGTTCGTCCCGGTATTCCTCGACCCGCAGCTGGCGGTATTGGAAGGAAACGTTCGGGTGCAGGAGCTGGTAGTCGGACATGATCTGCCGCAGCGTGTCCTCGCCTTCAAACACGCGCCAAACGGTGAGGGTGACGGGTGCCGCGGCCTGCTGCTGGGCGGCGCTGGGGCCGCCGCAGCCCTGGCCCGTCAGGACGAGCGCCGCGAGCGTACCGGCGGCGAGCAGACGGAAGGGGGACGTGCGCATACGGGTTATACGTCAAGGGTTTTGAGATAGGCGGACAAGGCGGGACCGACGTCCGGGTGCTTCAGCCCCAGTTCCACCTGGGCCTTCAGATACCCGATCTTGCTGCCGCAGTCGTAGCGCGTGCCGCGGAACCGGCAGCCGTACAGCGCGCGTTTTTTCTTCAAGTAGGTGACGAAGGCGTCCGCCAGGCGGATTTCGCCGTCTTTGCCCGGTTCCTGTTCGGCCAGGAGGGCCAGCAGGTCCGGCGTGAGCACGTAGCGGCCCACGGCGATGAGGTTGGACGGCGCCTTCTTTTCCGGCGGCTTTTCCACGAATTGCGAGATCTGCCAGATCCGGTCTTCCACTTCCACCCCGCCGATCACGCCGTAGCTGGACACTTCGTTTTTCGGCACCTCCTGCAGGGCGATGATCGGGTCGCGGTAGGTTTCGTAGGCTTGGATGAGCTGGGCCAAGGCGGGCGTTTCCCCGCTGATGATGTCGTCGCCGAAGAGCACGGCGACCGGCTCGTTCGGATCGATGAACGGGAGGGCGGCGAGCACCGCATGGCCGTCCCCGAGCGGCTTGGTCTGCCGCACGAAGGCGAATTTCGCTAACCGGCCGATCGCCCCCACCTGTTCCAGTTCCTTCTTTTTGCCCTTCTGTTCCAGGCGGTATTCCAGTTCGAAGTTGCGGTCGAAATGGTCCTCGATGGCGCGCTTGCCGATGGAGGTGACGAAGATGATTTCCTCGATGCCCGCCGCGACGGCCTCTTCCACGATGTATTGGATGACGGGCTTGTCCACGACGGCGAGCATTTCCTTGGGCTGCGCCTTGGAGGCGGGGAGGAACCGGGTTCCCAGGCCCGCGACGGGGAGGATGGCTTTGCGGATGTGCATACAGAGTGAATCGGTTTCGTCCGACTTCTGCCGTAATTATAGCGGAGCGAAGGGGAAAATTCCATGTCGCGGCGGCCGATTGACCCGGCCGTTCCGCCGTGCTACCGTTCGCGCACCGTCCGCCGGAAACGGCGGCGTTTGAACCGGCCGTCGCCACGGAGAGGTGGCAGAGTGGTCGAATGCGTCAGACTCGAAATCTGATGTACCTGCAAAGGTACCGTGGGTTCGAATCCCACCCTCTCCGCCAAAAACACCCGGCACATGCCGGGTGTTTTTCTGCGCGACGTTGGGAGATCTGCTATCATGGAAACGTTATTCATTTCTTTTCTTTCCTATGTTCCCAAACGGTATTGATTGGAACGCGCTTTTGGGCGGTGCCGGGATCGGCGGGGCCGGACTCGCCGTGGTCATCGGCGCGCTCTCCCTTTGGACGATTTTTTGGAAAGGCCTCGCCCTGTGGCATGCGGCGCGGCGCGGGCAGCCGTGGTGGTTCGTCATCCTGCTGTTGGTGAACACCGTGGGTATTTTGGAGATCATCTACCTGTTCGGCGTCGCCAAGGTCAAAGGCGGCGATTTGTTCCGCCTGAAGAAATAGCCGAAGCGAAAACGGCCCCGCGGGGCCGTTTTTTATTGCGGGATCGACCGGGCGATCACCAGCAGTTCGCCGTCGGTGAGCGCGTTGCCGTCCGCGGCGATGATGACCACGCGGCCGTTCCGTTCGAAGACGAACCGCTTGGTGATTTGGCATAGGCGCAGCGGGCGGGTGTCCGTGGCGTCGATGCAGACGGGATGCCGCAAGCCGAGGTTCACGACCCGTCCGACCGAAGTGCCCACGGCGGCGTCCGGGCCGGGGACGCCCGGCGCATATCGGTCGTAGAAGGACGCGTCCGTTCCCGGCAGCTCCACGACGTCGAACAGGCGGCGGTCGTCTTTCGCGTACACGGCGTGCAGGGTGCCGGCGGGGAAGACGGGGGAGTCCGTCGGGTACCAGGCCGCGGCGTGGAAAGCGGCGCCGGTGGTTTCCGCGGGCAGAGGGAGGGTGCGGCCCACGCGCGCTTCGGCGTCGGCGGGGTCCGCGAAGACGTGCACGTCGGGAGCCGGTTCAAACAGCGGCACGTCCGGCGGCGGAAACACGATGCCTACGAGTTTGGACAGCAAAACGATGGCAGCCGAAACGCCCACCAGCCACAGCACGCAGGAGCCGCGCAGCAGCTTAGGTTCCTTCTTTGGTTGCGCGTTGGTCGGTTCCGGCATAGGCCAGGCACAAGAGGGCGAAGAGCAGCCAGGTCAGGGCCGCCAGGTCGTTCTTGAAATAAGGGACGTCCACCAGGCCGTGCACGGCGCTTTGGCCGAGCAGGGCGAAGGCGGCGAGCGCGGGGAATCCGCCTGCGTTGCGCGCGCGCCAGGCGCGGCGGGCGGCGGCGACGGCCAGGGCGGCGGCAGCAGCGAACCATGCCAGCCCCGCCAGGCCCAGTTCCGTCCAAATGTTGAAGATGAGCGTGTGGGGGTACTGGAAAATTTCGAGGTCCGTCCGCAGATGGTACGGCGCGAACGCTTCCGGATACCCGGCGAGCCCCGCGCCCGCTACGGGCTGATCCTTCAGTAACTGCCAGGTTTCCTCCCATTGCGACCGCCGCACGAGGCCGGAGCCGTCCTGTACGGACGCTTTCTGCCAGGCGAAGGAACGCATGGACGGAACGGCGAGGATGACGAGCAGCAGAAGCGCGGCCGTCGGCACGGTAACGCGGCGCACGCGCGGGGCGAACAGCGACGCGACGAACAACGTGCCCAGCACGGCCGCCGCCGCCGCTTCGCTTTGCGCCAACGCGATGCCCGCGGCGCACAGCGCACCCGCCACGATCCACATCATACGGGAACGGCCGCGTTCGCGGAATGCGAACAGGGCGGCGGCCACGGCGCCCGGCCCGGCATACAACCCCAAGGCGTTCGGATACGGGAACGGCCCCGTCACCCGGCGTTCCACGTCCCACGGCGCGGGAATGCCCGCGCCCAAGGCGAACTGCATGACGCCCACCAGGGAAGCGAACGCCGCGCCGCCAACAAACCAGGCGAGCAGCGCCCGCCGGTCCGCTTCCGTTTTCAGCACCGTGGCGGCCACCAGGAACAGCAGCACCGGCTCAACGACGTATGCTTTGAACGCACCCAGCGCCGCCTGTGTGTCGGGGGAAACGGTCGTCGCAATTCCACCGACCGCCACGAATGTGCCTGCCAGCCATTGCCACGGCCGGGGAAGCGAAGCGACGCTCCGCCATTCTCCACGTACGATCCACGCGCCCGCCAAGAGCAAGATGAACGCTTCCAGCAGGGTGAACGGCACCGGTCCCAGGGAAAATCGCAGCAGATACGCGGGCAGCGCCGCGGCAATCAACAACAGGCCGGTTTTCCGGTTCCGCCAAGCCACGACAGTGAACAACGCGGCGGCAAGAAGAAGCAGGGCGGAGTACATATTATTGTTTGTGCGCGGCCAAGCGCGTGGGCATCACGTCGCGCAGCAGTTCTTTCCGCAACACGCCGAAGGCGAACAGCAGCACGCTGTAGAACGCCGCCCCCATCAGGATGGCGGGCAGCACCGGCAGTCCCGGCACGACCTTCAACAGCCCATACATCAATCCCGCGGCCACGGCCGCCTTGCCGAAAATCTTCAAGGACGGAACGGCGTGCGAGACAACAAAGACCATCCCGAAGGTCGCCAGGGCAATGAAACTCTCCGAGGCAATGGTGACGGCCGCCGCCCCCGTGGTACCGAAGCGCGGAATCAGGAAGAAATACGCGCCGAGCGACAGGACGGCACAGACGGCATAGCCGAAGATCATGCGGCGCTGGCGGTTCACGGCCAGCACGGCGTGGCCGTACAAAGCGCCGAGGAAAATCCCCGGCAAGGCCAGCATCAGCAGGCGCAAAATGGCCCCCGACCCCGCGAAATCCGAGCCAGCCACCAAGGTCATCAGCGGGCCGGACAGGGCGAAGGCTCCGGCCACGATGGGCAGGTACATCACGGCGAAGGCGTCGAAGGCGCGGGACAGGTGCCGCGCGAATTCTTCCCGCTTCCCGCTTTTCCAGTCCGCCACCAAGGACGGCAGCAGCAGGCCCATGAACATGGTCGGCAGCACGGTCAGCACGTCGATGAAGCGGTATGCGGCGGCGTACAGCCCCACGTCCGCCTCCCCGCGGAACACGGACAGCAGCAGCACGTCGCCCTTCAAATAGACGAGGTTGAACAGAATCGAAACCGCCACCGGCCAGCTGCGCGTGAGCACCGCCCGCCACACGTCGAATTCGAAGCGCAGCCGCACGGCCACCAACGGCCGGGCCAGCCGCAGCGACATCACCAGGTACAACGCGTTGGCGATGGTCAGCGCCCACAGCATGGCTTCCACGCCCCAGCCCGCGGCCATGGCCAAGGCGGACAAGCCCAACAAGACGACGCGGTTCACGACTTCCGCGACGCTGGCGCGCCACGCCTGCCGGTGCTTTTGGAACAGTCCCACCAGCAAGGTGGCTCCGGCCATGCAGGCGTACCCGGCGGCCCCAATGGCTACGCCGGCCTTCACCGTGCCGCTCCACGGAAACAACAGGGCGGCGAAGGGTGCCACGACGAACAACAAGACGGCGGACGCCATCCGCAGGGTGAAGACGTTCCCCGTGATCCGCTCTTCGTCCGCGCCGGGTTCCGAAATCATCACCACCAGGGCGAGCGTCAGCCCGAAGTCCACGATCACGCCGAAGAATTGCAGGAAGGTGACGGCCGTGGTGTACGCACCGAAGGCCTCGGCGCCCAAGGCGCGCGTAATGACGGCCAGCGTGAACAGGCCGATCACCACGGACAGGCCCTTGCCCACCGTTTGGACGATGAAATTCCGCGCCAGGGAAGAAGACATGGGCGCATGGTGGCATTTCCGGGGCGCTTTTTCAATCCGCCGCGAGCGACCGACGTGATCCGTGTTATACTTCCTTATGTAACCCCGTTTCGCCCTATGCGCCTCCGTCGTTTCCTCGCCGCCATCTGTTCCTGCCTTGTGTTGGTCGGGGCGTTCTTGCCTTCCGTTGCTGCCGTGCACGCGGCCACGCCCGCGTGGGCCACCATGCCGGTCACCATGACCGGCGGAGGAACCATTCACATGCGGCCGGGGGAAACGCGCACCATGGTGCTGCAATTCAAGAACACGGGCACGTCGGTGTGGGGGAATACGAGCGGTCCCTTCGTTTCCATCTATACCTTCAACCCGCGGTACCGCACGAGCGTCTTCGCGGACCCGAGCTGGTATCGGTCCATCCAGCCCGCCCGGCTGCAGGAAGCGCGGGTGGCCCGCAACGAAGTCGGCACCATTTCCTTCGCGCTGAAGGCGCCTGCGCGCGCGGGAACGTACGCCGAGACCTTCCACCTGGCCGCGGAAGACCGCGCGTGGATCGCCGGCGGACAGTTCACCTTGAACATCACCGTTTCGGACCAAGCGCCCGCCGCCCCAGCGGCACCGGCCGTTTCCACGCCTCCCGCCGCGTCCGCCCCGGCGGACGTAGAAGGCCTGTCCGCCCTGCTGCTGCTGCGTTCCGCCCGGAGCGTCACGGCCGCCGGCGGGGAGTCGGTGCCCTTCACGGTGGGCGTCAAAAACACGGGCACGCGCGCCTGGACCACGCGGGAACTGCGGGTGCCGAACTTCTCCATCGCGGCGGACACGCGCCACGCGTCCTGGCAGGCGCCCGACCTGCTCACCGCCAACGCCGAGGGGACGATCGCTCCCGGCGGCGTGGACTTCTTTACCTTCACCTTCGCCGCCCCCCGCACCAGCGGCGCCCACACCGTGCGCTACGCCCTGGCGGTGGACGGCCAAGCCATCCCCGACTTCTTCATCGACATTCCAGTGGAAGTCACCTCGGACGCCCCGCACGCCTACGAAGCGCCCGTCGTGCAGCCGGGTCCGGAAGCCCCCGCGCTCATGGAAGAACCGATGATCCGCACCGGCGTGCTCATCGTGGACGAAGAAACCGACTGGGAAGTGGACATCAGCTGCCGCGTGCCGTGGACCTTGCAAGACGAAAACGGTGCCCTGCTCGGCGAGCTGGCCGCCAACGCCCGCGTCCTCGCGTACTACAAGAACGGCAAGTATTGGTTCAACCGCGGCCAGGGGCTGGAAACCACGAGTTTCCCCATCCGGTTCATCCCGAACCAGCCGAACGAGGTCTGCACGGTGGAGAATTTCGACCGCCGCGTCACCCGCACCTCGGACCGCGCCTACAACACCTTCCGCAACGTGCTGGAACTGCGGTACAACACGCCCAAAGACCGCACCTGGCTCATCAACGAGCTGCCGATGGAGTATTACCTGAACGGCTTGGGCGAAACGTCGAACATTTCGCACCTGGAATACCAGAAGGCCCTCATCACGGCGGCGCGCACCTACGCCTTCTACCACTGGGAACGCGGCACTAAGCGCGGGTCGGAAGGTTTCCATGTTACTGCCTACGCCGACGACCAGGTCTACCGCGGCTACGAACAGGAATCGGTCTCCCCGCGTATCGTCCAATCGGTGCAGGAAACCCGCGGCGTCGTGGTCACCTACGACGGGGCGACCGCCATCACGCCGTACTTCTCCCGCTCCGACGGCCGCACGCGCGACTGGAGCGAAGTGTGGAATGGCTCCGTGCCGTGGATTAAGAGCGTGCCCGCCCCCTGCGACGCCCAGCGCGGTTACGCCCTGTGGGGCCATGGCGTCGGCATGTCCGCCATGGAAGCGTTGTGCCAGGCCAACAACGGCAAGGAATGGCGCGACATCCTCACCTATTTCTACCAAGGCGTGGACCTCACGAAATACTGGAATTAAGCCGAAAGAAAAACGCCCCCGCGGGGGCGTTTTTTATGTGTCGTCGCTGGACGGATGGCGCGGCGGCGCCTGCCCGGCGCCTTGCCGCCGTTTGCATTCCTGCGCCAGGCGCAAGACGGTCTGCTTCACGTCCTCCGGCTTTTCAATGCCCTTGAAGTTGAACCGTTTTTGTTCGCCGGCCGTTTGGATGTGCACGTCGCCGTAGTTGAAGAAGGTGCGGACGACGCCGCGGATTTCGGAGGTAACGTCCTGCACGTTGCTCAGGTGCAGCTCCGAGGCCGTGCGGTTGAACAGGCCGTGCTGTTCCACGTTGCGGATGCGTTCCGTGGTGACGATCCAGGTGTCGAGGTAGTAGTCGGTGAATTCCAGGAAGGCGAACAGCCACGCGGAGAGGACGTACATGCCCGCCAGCGTGACGACCACCGGCCCGAGCGCCGGGTCGGCCAGCCAGCGGGACACGGTGGGCCAGAACGCGAGGCCGAGGACCAGGGGAATGGCCAGGAGCATCAGGAGCGCTCCGGCGATGCCCGCCACGGTGAACCAATGCCGCCGCAGGAACAGGACGGTCCGTTCCCCCGGGCGTTGGTTGGGCAGATGCGCGAGATCCAACATACGAGATTAGAAACCGGTGACGGTTCCCGCTGACGCGACGTCGAGCCATTGGAACGGCGTCACGGTGAACGTCAGGTCATACCGCAGCAGGGCGAACAGGAATCCAAGCAGGAGCAGGGCGGAACCGACGGCGTACGCCACCATGACGGTTTTTGCGGCCGCGCTTTGCACGCCGAACCGGGCGAGATGGTAGTAACTGAACCCGCTGTACAGCGCGTAGACAACGAAGAACAACGCGAAGGGCAGCAGGACCAGGCCGATGGGGAAGGTGAGGGCTTGCGGGTCCATATTGCCTTCAGTGTATCACACCGGGCGGTCGGCGGGCCGCGGAGGCGGCGTGAAACCCAGGTGGACGTACGCCCGGTCCGTGGCCACGCGCCCGCGCGGCGTGCGTTGCAGCATCCCGAGTTGCAGCAAATACGGCTCGTACACCGTTTCGATGGTTTCAATTTCCTCCTGCGTTGCGGCCGCGAGCGTGCCGAGGCCAACCGGGCCGCCGTTGAACGTCGAAATGATGGTCCGCAGCAGCCGCCGGTCCGACGCGTCCAGTCCGTAGGCGTCCACGTCCAGCAGCGCCAGCGCCGCTTCGGCCACGGGCGGCGTGACCGTGCCGTCGGCCTTCACCTGGGCGTAGTCGCGCACGCGCTTGAGCAGCCGGTTGGCGATGCGCGGCGTGCGCCGGGCCCGGGAGGAAAGCAGGGCCAGGGCGGCGTCTTCCGCCGGAACGTCCAACAGCCCCGCGCTGCGGCGGAGGATGCGCGCCATGTCGTCTTCTTCGTAAAACGGCAGGTGGTAGATGGCGCCGAAACGGTCCCGCAACGGGGAGGAAAGCAACGACAGCCGGGTGGTGGCCCCGATGATGGTGAATCGTTCCAGGTTCAGCCGCAGCGTGCGCGCCGTAGGCCCCTTGCCCACCACCAAGTCCAGGGCGAAGTCCTCCATGGCGGGGTAGAGCACTTCCTCGATGGCGCGGTTCACGCGGTGGATTTCGTCGATGAACAGCACGTCGCCCTTGGCGAGATTCGACAAAACGGCCGCCAAGTCGCCCGCGCGTTCCAACGCCGGGCCGCTGGTGACTTTCACGTTCGCGCCCATTTCATTCGCCAAGACGTGCGCCAGCGTGGTCTTGCCCAAGCCCGGGTTGCCGTACAACAACACGTGTTCCAGCGGCTCCTCGCGGCGGCGGGCGGCTTCCAGCAGAATATGCAAGTTTTCCTTCAACGCCTCCTGTCCCACGAAATCGGCCAGGCGCTGCGGACGCAGCCCCGCCTCGAACGCGCGTTCCTCCGGCCCCGCCTCTTCCGCCACGGGACGCTCCGGTTCCGCATCCATGCCCAAATCATCGCGTTCAATCATACAGGGGCATTATGGAAGTCCGCGGACGCGAAGGCAAGGTGGGGTATAATGCGCACATATGAAAAACACCTCTTGGATCGTCGCCGTCGTTATCGTCCTTCTTGCCGTCGCCTTCGGCGTTTGGCTCTCCCGTCCTTCAACGGGCGCCGCCGTGGTTTCCGGCCATCCGGCCTGGGCCCCCGTCATGTTCCAGGACGGACAGCGCATCGTCGGCGCCGGGCCGGACTTGGCGCGGATGGTCTTGGAGGAAATGGGCGTGGAAAGCGTGTCCCGTTTCGCCGGCGGGTGGGATGACGTGCAGGCCGCCGCGCGCGCCGGGGACGTGGACGTGATCGTGGCCGCGTACGACACGGACGAGCGCCGGGAGTACCTGGCGTATACCGACGCCTACGTGACGGATCCGATCGCCGTGTTCACCCGCGCGGACCAGCCCTTCGCCTATGGCAGCTGGGAGGATTTGGCGGGGAAGAACGGCGTGGGCACGGTGGGCGACAGCTACGGCATCGCGCTCGACGCGTTCATTGACGAACATCTGACGTTCGCCGTCGTGCCGGACGTGGCGGAAGCGTTCGACCGGTTGGAAGCGGGAGAAGCGGACTACGTCTTGTACGGCGCGTTCGCCGGGGAGCGTGAAATCGCCGCGGGCGAACGGAACGTCGCCGCCTTGCCCGCGCTGGCCGCCGAAGTCCCGTTCCACATGGCCGTTTCCAAGCGCTCGCCGCTCGCGGACCGCGTGGAAGAAATGAACCAACTGCTCGAACGCCTCGTCGCCGACGGCACGGTGCGGCGGTTGATGGACGAATACGCGGCGCGGTAAGTCGCGCGGGCGGGTGAAAAGAAAACGCCTCCCCCGGAGCAGGCAGGGAGGCGGAGCGTGTTCGGCTACGGCAGTGCGTCGGCCGGCGGTTCGAAGCAGCGGATGCAGCGGGCTTCGTACGTTTCGGTGTCGCCGACCGCGACCTGTTCGCGCG
>CAZCMI010000001.1:0-114314 GCA_964499955.1 uncultured Gammaproteobacteria bacterium | reverse complement strand
CGGAGGAAGCGGGGGCGAGGACGTATCCGGAGGACACGAACAGGAGGATCTTGCCTTGGCCTTCTCCTGCATATGCTTCCAACGCGCGGCCCACGGCGAAGCCGGGACCGGTGAGTTTCTTCGCAACCCCCGGGACGGAGGAAGACGTGAGGTGGTCGCCGATCTCGATGGGACCGCCTTCGAGGTTCACCTTCACGGGAACGCGGCCGGCGACGGCAATGGGGCGGGAGCGGGGATCGTCGTTCCAATGGGAGAGGTACAACCCGGGTTTCTCGGAAACCACGCCGAAGAGGCGGGGATCCCCTTCCCCTTCGCTCTTGCCCACCGTGGTGCCGGACACCATGGATACGAGGTCTCCCGCGCCAACCGAAGGATCTTCGGTGAAGAACTCCTCGGCCACGTCGAAGCCGGTGACCGTGATGCTCTTGCCGAAGAAGTTGGCGGCGTACACGTCGCGGAAGAACTGGGTGGAGGAGCCGATGGACGTACCCGACGTATACACAAGCTCGGCGCCGCACGTCACGTCCACACAAGCAATGGCGACCAGTGGGGCCCCATCCATACTGCTTTCATCAAACACGACCAAGGGTATTCCATTGTTCCGGACGACGATCGATATCCTATTGCTGGAATGTCCTCCATTATGCAGTTCTGCTTGGGTCGTGGTTCCTGAAAGGCAGGTGGACGTCGCGCATCGGACAACAAAAACACCGGAGCCGCCAATCATCTCGTCAGAATCAACGGCCAAGAGGGGGAGTCCGTTGGCGTCCATGGTAACCTCCCGGACGTATTTGGTTCCTCCAGACGATGCTTTCAAAAACGGTGTGCCGAGTCCTGTATCGAACACGTCAAAGGTCACCCATCCTTCTGAACCATTCATCATATCTGGACTCGCCTGGTACAAGACGACGACGTCGTCCGTCCCTGGCTTCACCCACGCGTACGCAGGAAATTCCGACCCGAAGGTCGTAGCGAATACCGGGGCGCCCATCGTCGCGCACGTCAGGTCCGCGCATCTGTACACCTCGTGTTGCGTCCCGTCATCATTCATCACAACGACCAACGGCAAACCGTTTGAACGAACGGAAAGGTGGTGGCGGTCACTCCAAGCTGCGGCGTACACCATCGTGCACGTCCAATCCGCGGTTCCATTGCACCCCGTGCCCGTTCCCGCGGCCACGCGCTTGGCCGTCCAATATCCGTCCCCGCCGTTCCCGTTCCAAAACATCAATAACGGTTCGCCGTCCTGCACCGTTACGGCGGAAATGCGTTCGGAAACGCTGTCCTCCGTTACGATCGTCTCCGAAACGCCATCCGAACATACCTCGTCCACGCAACGGAATACCTCTACACTGCCGCCGCCCGTGCTATACGCCACGATCGGGCGATTGTCGGCAGGAAGCGTCATGGCGATCCCCGTAATACCCTCCGCCTCGTCGCTGTAGTCCACAGGAACGCCAGGCGTCGTACAATCGTCGGATCCGCAATCTACAAGCCACAATCCGTCGGTTCCGTCGCTCTCCACGTACGCCACCAGCGGACTGCCGTTAGATCGGAGGACCGTGGCTACGCGTTCACGTATAAAACTCGACGGCGCGATGACGGTTCGCGTCCGAGAAAGCATGTCGTCCCCGCCGGGCGGGACGGCTGGCAGAATGTCGCCGCCGAAGGCCACGTGGCCTTCCGTGCCCACGGAAAGGGCCGTGGTATCCGTGGTGGCGTTGCGCAGGCGGAACGTGCCGGCGTCGTCGTCCACAACACCCAAGGCCCAGGACGAATCGATGTATCCGGCGCCATCCGTCCCAAAGGAGGAGATATGCAACGACGCGGGGCCGAGATACAAGTCGCGCCAGCGGAAATCCGGGTCGCCCAAATCATAGGCGTTGTCCGCGGACGGCAGAATGCTGGAACCGACGACCACCTGCCCCGTTCCGTTGGGCGTGATGGTCAAATTGCGGTTGGCCGACGTCGTAATGTCGGTGGTAATATCCGCGCCGGAGAACATCAGCCCGGCGTCCCACCCCCCGTCGATGAGCAACGCGTTATCGCCGTTGATCCCTTCCGAACCTTTGATGCCGATCCCCAACACATTCGTCTGCGCATCGACCAATTCCGAAAAATCAATGGCCATCCCTATCATGGTCTCGAGGTAGTTGGCCCCCGTATTCATCATGTTGATGTCCACGCCGGTCAGCCTGCCCGTTCCCGCCACGGCCGGCGTTCCTTCCAAAAGAGCGGTAAAGCCGACGAAACGGCCCTCACCGGCATAGGGTGCCCCCTCAAATCCATAGACGTTCGCGTCATCCGACGCCAAGACGACGCTTCCGAGGTAATCGGCCCCGCCGCCCCCAAGGTATTCCACGACGGTTCCGACACCGGTGGCCGTCGGCGTGGACCCGCTCACATCGACGTAATCCGCAAAGTGGCCGTCAAGCTGGAACCGGCCGGCGACAATGGCCGAACCCTGGGCCATACCCGTGGACGTGGTCGAAAACAAGGCGTTGCTGACCAAGCCCACCCCGTCGGACAAAATAGTTGAGGAAATGCCCGTGTCCCACCCCGAAAGCAGCAGGCCCGTCCCGCCGCTCTGCGAGCGAACGTCCATGCCGGTCATCACCGGGAACCCCCCGGTGTCGTTGTTCAACGAAAGATACAGGCCCGTCATTGCATCCACGGAGTTGTCGCCGCTGTTCACCAATTCACCGTAAAAGAGGAAGTCCTCCGCAGACGAAGCGGAGAGAGGCGCGTGGTCGATGAACAGGCGCATGCCCACGGCGTCCCCCGTGCTTCCCACCGCGTTTCCTTGGGCTCCCGCGTCTGCCGCCAAACGGAACCCGTAGAACGACGCGTCCCCGTCGACCGTGTTCCCCAAGACCACGTTGTGCCCGACGTACGCGGCATTCGCGTTGTCGTCCTCGTGCATGAAGATATTCGTGTGCGTGCCCGCGATGCCGCCCGGTGACAACGGCGTGGCGCCACTCGAAATCAAATTGATGTCGAGGCCGCTGGGTGGCGTTGCTGTCCCGCCGAATGCGTTGGAAACGGAGATGCCGGTTTGTGCGAACGCACCGTCCAACTGCAGGCCGTATTCCCACCGTCCTTCCGCGGCAAAGGCCCGTTGGGCGTTCGCGCCCACGTCTAAATTCCGTACGAAAACACCTTCCCCGACACCGGCGACAACATCGTCGAATTCAACGTGCATGCCCCGCATTTCACGCAACCGGTTGGATCCGAGGTTCGACAAAGCTGCGTACAAGCCAACGAGAGCACCTTCGTCATTGCTTGACGGACTGGCGGCCAAGGACGCGTTAAACCCGGTGTACTGTCCTTCGGACGTCAACGGAACGCCGTTCAAGCCCGACCCGTTCGCCATGTCCGTTCCGTATGCGACAAACCCAATCGATTGGCCGTCTCCCGACGCACCGCCCATTTGCGCCATTGAACCGATGAGGATGGACGACGGGTCGCTTTCAGGATGGGCGGTCATCAGCACGTTGGATCCGATCAAAGCGATATTGGCAGCCAGGCCGGAAGGAGGAGCATGGATGCGCGTATCCGAAACAATGACGGTTTCATCCAGCCCGCCAGGTGGCGTGAAGTCGATTAACACGGCCGAAGACAGGAGATCGCCCGCCCCGCCGGTAATGTACAGGCCGCGGTCCCAATTCCCATCCACGTGCAGACCCGTGCCCGCCACGACGCCGCTGTCCTGCTTCAACGCAATCCCCCTGACGTCCGTCGTGTCGTCCACCAGGTTGTCCACGCTCACGTTCAAGCCCATCAATGAACCGAACGCCGTTCCTTCGTTGTTCAAACTCACGTGAAAGCCACTATGCTGACCCGTGCCGGCAACGCTGGGCGTCCCGCCGATGACCGAAACGAATCCTATCGCTTCCTCTTGGTCCATTAACGCGGTTCCGCCTAAAAAGCCGGCGAAATCAACGACGGTTCCACTCAACATGTTTGATCCGCCCGCCCCGCCGGCGAGATCCAGGACGTTCCCTGCCATCCAGCTGTCTGCGTCATCGTCGAGACTTGGATACAAGGTGGTATGTGTGCCAGTGAGCAGCTGGTAGGCCGCCAAACCGCCCGTCGGGGAATACACCTGCGACCGCAGAGCGGCGGAAATGGACGATTCCCACGAACCGGGTTGGTAACTCAAGGAAAACGCCGGGATGGGATCATGGGCTTCCGTTGAGGCGTCAATCGAAATCACGTCGGATCCGCCCAACGTGAACGTATAGGTGCCCGTTGCGTCATCGCCGGTGTTCAGGAGGAAGCCGGACAGGTCGGGAGGAGCGGTAATATCCGCAAGGGTGGCCAGGGTGCCGCTGGTCGGCAGGGTGACGTTGGTTGGCCCCGTGGTGGTGAAAAACAGGGTGTTCCCCGCCGTGCCGAGGGGGACGACGCCGGATTCGTTTTGGAAGGTGTGCGTGCGGTCGGCCGTGGGATCCGTGATGGCGAAGGTGGTGGTGAAGCCTTCGGCGGTGGCGCCGTCGAAGACGAGGGGGCTGCCTCCGGCCAAGATGGCGGAGGTGAAGTCGTAGGTGCCGGTGGCGGTGCCGCCTGCCGCGCTCAAAAACTGGGAAGCGGCGAGGCCTTCCAACGTGGCGGCGTTCAAGGCGTACGGCGCGGCGGTGAGAAGACGGCGGGGAGTGAGGGTCTCGCCGTTGACCGTCACTTCGAGCCAGATAGAACTGTAGCCTTCAAATACGTTCTCGATGACGGTGAACCCATCGTTGGTATCGCCAAGATTTTGAGAAAACAACCCTTGTTGCAAGGGGACCGACTTAGGCGTGTTGCCAATACAGGTGGCGGAGGCGTTGGCCCACAGGCACACGCCGTCCGTGGCGGCATCGTACAGGCGGAATTCCATGTCCGCGGTTCCGTCTGCCACGGGTACGCCGTTGGCGTCCAGCAACCGGCCTTGGTACGTGAGGACGGAAGCGGGCGTGGCGGCGGAGGTGATGGCTTGCAAGGCGAACGTCGAAAAAACAAGCACAAGAAAAACAGCCCAGGTACCAGGAGTTTTCCACCATGCGTGCATACGGCGATAGTATAGCACAAAACGCCGCGCTCCTCCTCCCTACCACCGCACGACGAACAGGATGAAGCGTTTGAACGCCAACAGGAGCGGGTCGACAAGGCGGCGCTGCAGTGACGTAGTGATGGACGGCGACCCAACCGTATGGGCCATCAGCCGCAGCAGGTCCCGGTCCGGCACCCGGCGGACGCGGCGCTGCAAGGCGCGCCGTTCGCGCACCCACGCCCACGTAGACGGCCGCAGCAAGAATCCCCACACGCGCAGCTTTTCCTTTCCCCACCCGGACCGCGCGGCAAAAACGAACGTCGCCGCTTCCATCAGGATCATCGGCGGGAGCAGCAGGGCCAGGGTTCCTGCCTTGAGGTTGGAACACATGACCACCCAGCGGTTGCGCTCCATCCAGTAGAATTTCGTGATGCTGCGCTTGAATTCATAGCGGTGATAGGCGACGGAACGGTCCGCGTAGCCGATGTCGAAGCCCGCGAGCCGCACGCGCCACGAAAGGTCCGTGTCCTCGTGATAGAGGAAATACCGCGGGTCGAACATGCCGCCGATCGTGGGAAGCGCGGCGAGGCGCACCATCACGGCGGCGCCGCTGGCGTAGAAGACGGGCGTCGTGTCCTTGGCGGCTTCTTCCGGCGTCTGCCCTTCCCCGATGGCGTAGCCGAAACCGAACAACTGCAGGGCGTTGCCGAGCGAGTTCAGCTTGTCCGGCTCCTGTGCCAGCATCACCCGCGACTGGATGAGCGCGGCGTTCGGGTGTGCCTCGGCGTAGGCCACGGCCTCGGTGATGGCTCGCGGATCAAAGTAGGCGTCCTGGTTGAGCAGGTACAGGAAGTCCGCGTCCAACGTGCGCGCGGCGGCCAGGCCGTGTTCGTGCCCGCCCGCAAAGCCGGTGTTGTTCTCCTGCGGCACCAGCGTGATTTCAGGGAGTTCCTTCCCGGCCCGCGGCATCCAGACCTCCTGCAGATACGGCAACGCCGAGCCGTGGGGGGACGGGTTGTCCACCATCACCACGCGCAGGCGGTCTTTCGGGTAATCCAACGCCTCGATGGAACGGCGGCAGGCCTCCAAATCATCGTGGGCGTCGGGGCGCCAATAGGCGATCACTTGGATGGCGACGAGGGGACGCATAACGGTTCGGTGGGCCGGACGGGACGGCCGCCCCAGCGCCAGGTGTATTTCAGCCAGCTTTTCAAATGCTCGCGGGCGGTGCGGCGGCGGAACAAACTGCGGAGCACGCCTCCGGCCATGGAATCGCGGGCATACTCGTGGGTGATCTCCGCGGACGGCACGTAATAGACGGGGCGCCCGGCCAGCCACGCGCGCCGGCACAGGTCCACGTCCTCATAATACATGAAATACCGTTCGTCGAACCCGCCCAGGCGGCGGAACAGCGGCCCGTCCATGAGTAGTGCCGACCCCTGCGCCCAATCCACCAGGCGCGGGACGGCGTGGTCGTAGTTGCGCATGAGGAAGCGGTCCAACTCCCGCTTCAGGCGCGGGCGGGCGGACAGCGACGTACGGCGCAGGAAGGGCACGTACCACGTGGGGAACCGGCGGCAGGTTTCCTGGAGCGTGCCGTCGGGGTACCGCAGGCGCGGGGCGACGATTCCGGCGCGCGGATGCGCCCGCAGGAAGGCATGGAGCGTAGAAATGGCCCGCGGGTCGTGCATCACCGTGTCCGGGTTGAGGAACAGGTATGCCCCGGCGTCCACTTCGGCGGCGCCGCGGTTGCAGCCGTTGCCGAAGCCGCGGTTGGGCTGGCGGATGACGATGGCTCCCGGGATTTCCTCAGCGGCGACGTCCGGGTTGAACGCCGTAGAGCCGTTATCCACGAGGACGAAGGCGACTTTGAGCGGTGCGGCGGCTTCGATGGCGCGGCGCACGGACGCCAGGCAACCGGGGATCAGCTTGTTGAAGGTGACCATGACGATGGCGACGTCGAAATGGGGACGCGCCGGATGCTGGTCGGCGCCTGTCACTGTCGATTCTTCCGTCCTTCCACGCCAAAACGCCCGCTTCTCGCGCAGGGCGGGAAGGTATGCCCGCGTGTCCCGCCAGGCGCGTGCCAAAAACGACGGATGGCGCAGCAGATGGTACGCCGCCTTGGCCGCCTCGTACGGCAAGACGAACAGACCATCGCGCAGCCAATCGCGCGTGGACAGGTTGCCGCGCAGGTTCCAAAGATGGTTGCGGTACGACTGGTACGCGCGGTACGGCGACACCGTTTCGTGGGAGCCGGGACGGAACGCCCGGTGGTGGTACGCCATGGCCGCAGGCACCACGGCCGCCGCATATCCCGCCCGCTTCAGCCGGTACGCCAAATCGACGTCTTCCTTGTACGAACCGTACGCCGGATCAAACAACCGGCCGTGCGGGTCCGTCGCTGCCACGGCGGCACGGCGGTACATGGGCAGACAGCCGGACACCCCAAAGACGGGCACGGGGCCGGCAGAAACGTTTGACGGAAGCGCCGCGCCGGAACCGATATCGCGCACAGCATGCCAGCGCGTCCGTTCCAAGCCCAGCGTATCAACCACATCGGATTTCACCGGCCGCCCCCCTTCCCCTTCATCCCAACGCATCACCGCGCCTTCGGCCGCCCCCAAAGAAGGGTCCGCCTCAAACGCCGCGCGCAACGCGGCCACGTAGCCGGGCTCAAGCAAGCAATCCTGGTTCACGAGCAACACCAAATCCGCGTCGTGCGACGCGAAAAGGAATTGGTGCCCGCCCGCGAACCCCAGGTTGTCGGCGCTTTCGGAATAAACGATCGGCAGGCGGCCCTTCCACACCTCCGCCAGCCCCCGCGCCTTGGCCCGCTCCGCCCCGTCGGCCGGGCTGTTCTCGTGCACGTACAGGCGCCAGTCCCGGTCCGTCTGCGCCACCAGCGACGCGAACAACCCCGGCAAGAAGCGGGAACCGTTGTAACTCAATACCTGGAGGGCGAGGGTCATAGAAAGAGGTCGTGCGCCCATGCGCCGGCGACCACGAACGGCCGCGCCGCGCGGATCAGGGCCGCCTGCCAGGCGGGGTGCCAGCGGGAGAAATACGTCGCCATGCTGCGGGAGAACTGGCGCTGTTTCCACAACAGCCGCTGCTGCTTGAAACTCTGCCCCACGGCGTCGTGCGCCCGGGCGTCGGCCAAATAGACCACGCGCTTCCCCGCCACCCGCACGCGGCGGCACAGGTCCACGTCCTCGAACCAAATGTAATAACGCTCGTCCCACCAGCCGATTTCTTCGCCGAACGTGCGCCGCATCATCATGAACGACCCGCGCACCTGTTCCACATCCTGCGTTTTCCTGTAGTCGAAGTCCGCGGCAAGATAGCGGTCCAAGGCCTGCGGGAAGAACCGGCCGACCTTCAACAAGGTGGCGAATTGGTCGGCGAAGGCGGGGTCGCGCCGCACGGAACGGATGGGCGAACCGTCGGCGGACGTCAATTGGATGCCGACGATGCCGACGTCCTGACGCGCCGTGACTTCCTTGTACGCCCGCTGCAGCGCCCCCGGCTCCACGCGCATGTCGGGATTCAAAAACAGAACGGTCTCGCCGCGCGCCACGCGGGCCCCGCGGTTGCACGCGTAGGCAAACCCCGCGTTCCACGCATTCGGCAGCAGGCGGACCTGCGGGAACTCCGCGCGCACCATGTCGCGCGTGCCGTCGTGCGAATCGTTGTCCACCACGATCACTTCCAACGGAAACGTCTCCCCTTCACGCAAAAGCTGCGCGAGATTTTCGCGCAGCAGGTCGCGGACATTCCAACTGACGGTGACGACGGAAACCTTGGGGGACATACGGAAACGGCCGGATCAGGCGGGGCGGAGCGCGGTTACAGCTCGACGAACGAATTCTCCCCCACGACCAACCGATGCCCCGTGCGCGGATGGCTGCGGCGCACGTCCTGCAGACGGGCGTTGCGGCCGATCACGCTGTCGATCACGCGGCGCGTCGTGTCCACCACGGCGCCGTCGAACACGATGGAATGTTCCACTTCGGCATCGATGATGGACACACCGTCGCCAATGGACGTATACGGGCCGATGTAGCTGCCGGTGATGCGGCAGTTCTCGCCGATGGACACCGGGCCGCGGATCAGACAGTCGGACGCGATGAACGTTCCCGCGCCGATGCGCACCGGCCCCTGGATTTGCGCGCCGTCGGGCACCTCCGCGTGGACGGCGTAGTGGGCGCGCGGCAGGTCGTCCATCACCAGAGCGTTGCCTTCCAGCAGGGCGTCGGGCGTGCCGGTGTCCTTCCACCAACCGGTGATTTCCTCGTAGCCCGTCTTGCGGTTGGCGATGTACCAGCTGTTGATGTCGGAGATTTCGTACTCGCCGCGCGGGGACGGCGCGATGGTCTTGAACGCGTCGAAATAATCCTCGTTATAGAGGTAGATGCCCGTGACGGCGAACGGCGAGGGCGGCGCGTCCGGCTTTTCGATGACGCGCAGCAGTTTCCCGTCGGGCGCGAACTCGGGCACGCCGAAGCGATTCGGGTCCTTCACCCGGGAGAACGCGAGCATGCAGTCGAGGTTTTCTTCCTTGAACCGGTCCACGAACCGCTTGATGCTCCCCAGGATGATGTTGTCGCCCAGGAAGAAGAGGAATTTTTCGCCGCGCAGATGTTCCTCCGCGTTGGCAACCACGTGGGCCACGCCGCGGGCGCCGCCCCGCTGTTCCACATAGGTGATGCGCGCCCCGAGCGCGGCGCCGTCGCCCACGCCCGCGCGCATGGCGTCCGCCTCGCCGGGGTTCACGTTGATGATGATGTCCGTGATGCCCGCCTCGACGATCTTTTCCACGGCATGAACCAACATGGGCTTGTTGGCCAAGGGAATGAGGTGTTTGTTGAGCGTCCAGGTGATGGGGCGCAAGCGCGTGGCGCGCCCCCCGGCGGCGATCAGGGCTTTCATAACGGGAAAACAGTACGCAACCAATCCTATCCCGTCAACGCCCCCAAGGCAATGAAAAAGGCCGTTTTCCCGAAGAAGGGGGAAAACGGCCGCGGCGTGCCTAGAAGTGGTACCCGACCTTGGCCAGGCAGGCCAGGGTCAGGCCGTCGAACAACTCGTCGGCGTCGGCCATCCGGCGGAGCTCCGACGGCGTGAACAGCCGGACCTTGCCGATGACCTCCAGGTCCTCGGGCCGCTGCGCGCCCGTCGAAACGATCCGACCCCGCACCACGTACTGGCTGTGGGCGAAGAAGGTCGTGTTGGCGTTCACCGTCCCGCAGACGCGGGCGCTCGCGATCTCGAACCCGCCTTCTTCGCGGGCCTCGATCGCCGCGACCTTCCGAACGAAGGCTTCGACGTTGTCGGCCAGCCCGGCCGGCGCAAGGCCGCGCGGCAGTTCCCAGACCGTCTGGCCGAGGTCGTCGAGCGCCCGCCCGAACAGCTGCCCGTCGCGGAGGGAGCGGACGTAGGCCGAGAAGTCACGCGTTCCCGTCCCGTCCTGCCGAACCGCACCCAGCGCCTCTTCGAGGCGCGGGCCAACCAGGCGGAAGTTCTGCACGAGGCCGACGCGGTACGCGTCATCCGTGCATACGACGACAGCACCCGGGTTTTCGAACAGCAGGAACTGGTCGTACAAATCCTGCCACTGATCCCCCGCGGCCTTCTGGTTGACGGTGTGGACCAAGGCCCACCCCGCCGGATTGACATACCCGTCCACCCGGCCGATGCGGGGGTCCGTCGCATCCTGCTTCCAGCCGCACAACGGCTCGCCGTTGGCCTTCACGGCCACCCGGTCGGCCTCCGCGAACAACCGTGCGCGTGCCGGCTTCTTCTCACGTTCCATGTACTCGTTCTCCTCTTCCCGCACATTCCGCACGGAAAGCATCGTCCGCACGCTCCATGCGGCGGACGCACGAACCTAACACGCGGCTACGGGCGGGTCAAGCGGGCATACTTTTCCATCGTGTCGCGCAACGCCTCCTTCGCCGGACGCATGTGGATCCCAAGCGCCTCCAACCGGCTGGAATGCATGAAGTTGTTGCTGCGGAGTTTCGTGGCCAGCCCGGTGGTTACCAATTCCTCGGCCGTGATCCATTCGTTCGTGTGGGACGGATCGACCAGTTCTTCGTACAAGCCCAGCAGTTCGCGGTGCTTGATCGTGCCGGGATTAGTCACGTGGAAAATCCCCTCCCCCTTCTTTTCGAGCAACTGCCGGAAGGCGTCCACCATGTCGTCCACCACCGTGACGCTGTTTTCCACGTCGATGACCTTCGGGTATTTTGCCAGTTTGTCGATGAGGTTGCGCGAACCGGGCTGGTGGTCCAGCGGCATGCGGATGCGCGCGATCCCGACGTTCGGCAGGGTGGAAAGCACCAGGTCGGCCGCCCACTTGCTGCGGGAATAGGCGGGCAGCGGGTTGCCGAAGTCGTCCTCGCGCCATTTCTTGTCCGCGTGCGGGGAGTCGCCGTAGAAGATGCAGCCGGAACCGACGTGCAGCAGGTACACGCCCGCTTCCTGGCAGGCCTGGGCCAGCACGATGGGCATGAGCGTATTGCCGAGGATGGTCGGCAGCTGGTTGCCCGGCTGGTCGCACCAGTCCACGTTCGGCTTGCCGGTCACGCCCGCGGCGTTCAACACGGCGTCGGGGTTGTGGCGGCGGATTTCCGCCAAGGCGTCCTCTTTCGTGACGACGCGGACGTCGGACAACACGGCGTCGGGCCACGCCTCCGCGCAGCGGCTTCCCACCATGCCTTTGCCGAAAATGAGGATCTTCATATTACCGGTCGTGGTACTGCGTTTTGTAATAGGCGATATATTCCCCGCTTTTGATGGGCTTCCACCACGCTTCGTTTTCCCGGTACCAGGCGATGGTCTGCCGCAAGCCGTCGTTGAAGGAGATGGACGGCGCCCAGCCCAGGGCGCGCAGGCGGCGGGCGTCCAAGGCGTAGCGGGCGTCGTGCCCGGCGCGGTCCTTCACGCGTTCGATGTGCTCCTCCCCCTTTTCCATCGCCGCCAGGATCTTGCGCGTCAGCTCCAGGTTGCTGAAACGCTCCCCCGTGCCGATATTGTACACGTCGCCGCCGTTCCCCTTCTCCAAAATCAGTTCGATGGCGCGCGCGTGGTCCTCGATGTGCATCCACTCGCGGATTTGCGCGCCCTCGCCGTACAACGGAACCTTCTTTCCTTCCATCAGGTTGGTGATGAACAGCGGGATGACCTTCTCGGGATAGTGGTACGGACCGTACATGTTGGCGCCGTGGGTGACGACCACGGGGAGGCCGTAGGTTTCGGCGTAGGCGCGGCAGAGGTGGTCCGCGGCGGCCTTGGAAGCGGAATACGGACTGCGCGGGGCAAACGGATGGTCTTCCTTCGCCTCGCCCTCGAGCACTTCCCCGTACACTTCGTCCGTGGAAATCTGCACGAATTTCTTCACGCCGAATTTCTTCGCGGCTTCCAGCAGGCGGTGCGTGCCCATGACGTTGGTTCGCAAAAACACGTCCGGGTCCAAAATGGAACGGTCCACGTGGGTTTCGGCCGCGTAGTTCACGACGGCGTCGAACGCATGCTCGGTGAACAAGCGATCCAACAACGCCGCGTCCGTAATGTCGCCGCGGACGAAGGCGTAGCGCGGATCGTTTTCAACGGAGCGCAGGTTGGCCGGGTTGCCGGCATACGTCAGCGCGTCCAGGTTCACGAGGGAAACGTCGGGGCGCCGGGCCAGCAGGGACCGGATGAAATTCGAGCCGATGAAGCCGCAGCCGCCGGTAACGAGAATCTTCATAATGCGCCCACGTTACCGTCCTTTTTGGCGCGAGGCAAGACGCCCGCGGCGGATAAAAAAAAGACCCCCCGCAGGAGATCAGACGTCGGCCCCGTGGAAGAGGGCGTCGGCGATGAACGCGCGGCAGGCGGCGTCCATGCCGGGCCAGCTTTGCCACACGTAGCGTATTTCCTCGCAGAAATCTTCCGCGAGCGTGTCTGCCACCGAACGGCGATCCGCTGGGGCGGCCCGACGCACCTTGCGCAGGCGGGGGTTGAAGAACGGCCCTGCGACGCGCTCCAGCAAGGTGCCGACGAACCGATGCGCCGCTGCCGCGTCCTGGTCGGCCCGGGGACCGTAGAACATGGCGCCCTCGTCGGCCTCGGCCGCACGGATGCGTGCGAGACGCAGGGACTCCAGCTCCCGCAGAAGGAAGAGGAAGAACCACGTCCCGGCGCGGACCCGGAGATCCACGACCAGGAACGGCACGCGCACCACCGTCGCGTTGTACCGCGTGTGCACATGCAACGAGACGGGTCCACGCGGCTCATGCGCGTCTGCCCGGCCGTCCGCACCCACGAAGGAGACGAGGACGACCCGCGGATCCGGATCGGCGTCGTCCGGGACAAATTCCCGGATGCGCTCTTCCATCAGCGGAGCGATGAGCCGACGGACCTCGGGCTTCCCCGCGGCCAAGCCGTGGAAAATATCCCGGGCGATGGCGGCGAGGCGATACGTTTGCGTGGCGAACACGTGCTTCCTTTCTCCGGCGATGCCGGGGTGGGAGAGAAAAAGGGCGAGTTCGCATGCTACGCGAACCCGCCCGGCCCGTCAACGCGCGGCCTATGCCAACGCCGCGCGAATCTTCTCCCCCACCGACGCCAAATCCGCCGGGACGTCCGGCCCGCGCCAATGCTCGTAGCCGTCCTTGGGGAGGCGCGGCATCAGGTGGAAATGCGTGTGGAAGACGACCTGCCCGGCGGCCCGACCGTTGTTGGTGGAAAAATTGAACGCCTCGGCGCCCGTGGCGCGCAAAATGGCGGGGGCCAATTTCTGTGCCGCGGCCATGACGGCGGCGATATCTTCCGGCGGTGTGACGGCGAAATTTTCCGCGTGCCGCTTCGGAATGATCAGCGTGTGGCCGGGATTGATCGGCCGGATGTCGAGGAACGCCAGCGTACGGTCGTCTTCGTACACGATTTCCCCGGGGATTTCACGCGCGGCGATGTTGCAAAAGAGGCAGTCGGGCATACGCAGGAGAAGTTAGGAAGAGTGGCGAACATGCGACAAGGCAAACGGTGCGGTGAAGGCGAGCAGGGCCAGCAAGACGCGGTATTCCCCCGCCCCGGCACCGACGCGCCACGCCACCCATCCTGCCAAGAGTCCGGCGGGCAGCGCAAGCAGCAGCCATGCGCGTGGTATCTTCGTCCATTTGGCGGATGTGACCCCAAGAACGAGCAGCCAGCCGGCGCAAGCCAGGGCTACCAGCAGGAACCAATGCACGGACAGATATCGGGAAACGAAACCCGGCCGCAGCGCGTCGGCCAGCCAGAACGCGGCGTACCACGCCAAGGACGCCGCCAGCACGATGCGCGCCGCCGACTCCCATGGGTTGCTCCGATGCAGGGGGTTTTTCATAGCCAGGGCATGCGTTTGCGCAGTTCTTCCCGCAGCGTGTCACGGCGGAAGGTCGCTTCCAGACGGTTCACCACCACGGCGCGGCCGTCCTTCCCCGCACCGGGTGCGGACAGAACGACCTTCCACGCTCCACGCTGGGCCAGCATCTTGGACGGGTCCAAATCGACCGTCGCCACCTTCCAACTTCCTTCCTGGCGCGGCGTTTCATACCGGGCAATGACGAAGTCCACGCCCGCCGCATCGAGATCAAGCTCCGGCAGCAGGCGCGGAGACCCTTCCCACGTGCAGCGGTCGCAGCGATACGTCGCCATGCGCTCCGGCGGGGGCGGCTGTTGGAAAAATGCGTCGACGCTCGCATATGTCGGCTGACGTTGCAACAACGCATAGCCGTCTTCTTCCAAGCGCGGCCACGCCGACCCGTCGATGAGCAGGTTGTCCACCGGATGCAGGTCGTAGATTTCGTCCGGCCCGGCCTGCACCAACCCGCCCGCTTCAATGATCGGCACGCCTTCGTTGCGGAAGCGGATTTCCAAGGACACGGCGTCGAAATGCCGGTGCGGATGCAGGAAGGTGTAGACGGGATCGCCTACCACGGCCTGCTGGCGCTCCCCGCCCGCGCGCGACGGCGGCAGCACGCGCTGGTCCGGCCGGATCGGGTCGATGAACGACGACCGCTCCCCCGGCTCCCAGGCCGCACGAAACGTGCCGCCCGGCACTAATTCCTGCCACGCCAACCAGCCGAACAACACCGCGGGGGCGGCGGCGAGAACGGCAGCGGTGATAATGGGGAGATGTTTTTTCATATGGTCGTGCGCCGATTCGGCACCATGGCATCGACATACCTACTCACTCGCCGCCTCCCAAATCCGATACAGCGTCTCCTCCCCGACGGTCTCCACCGCTTCGATCTGCAGGCCGAGCGGCGGCAGTTTTTCCGCGTTCAGCCAGGCGACGTCTCGCGGCGGGAAGGTGATGCCGTAATAATACAACGGCGCGCGCGCGGCGATGAGGGGCATGAGCGCGTAGGTGCGCTCCTCCCGCAGGGGATAGAGCACGCGACGGTGCGGGAAGAGGATCTTGTCCGCCCGGTCCACGATGACCACGGCGTCCGGCTCCGTGCGGGCCAGCACGCGTTCCCGCGCGATGGCGGATTGTTCCAGGGCGGCCAAGGCGTCGCGCAGGCCGTCCTGTGGCATGAACCACGCCGTGCGCACGCACAACGCCAGGAGGACGGCAAACAACCCGCCGAGCAGAACGGCACGTGCCCGCGCGGAACGCAGATGCCCGAGCGCCCAATCCACGCCGGCGGCAGCAAGCGGCGTCATCAGCAGGAAGATCGGCAGCCAATACCGCACGTGCGAATTGCCGATGGTGATTTGGGTCGGGTCGGGATTGTCGTGGAAACTCCAGCTGCCGTACATGATCCACAACCAGCCCGACACGCCCGCGGCCAGCGCGGCATACCGCCAACGCGCGCCCGCCCGCCCTTGTTGCGAACGGAAGAACGCGGGGACGCCAACGGCGGCGAGCAAGAACATCCACCAGAACATGCCCCAGCCGTACATCTGGAATTCCCCCCACGCCAGGCGCGGATGGACGCCGAACGGCAGCACAGGTTCCAGCGCGGTTTCGATCCGGTCGCGCAACGACGCCGCTTCAGTCGCCTCCCGTCCCGACATCTCCTGCCAACCCGGTTCGGCCTCCTTCACGTCGGCCTCCCTCATGGTCGTCGGATCTCTGTCGTCGGGAGCCGCGTAGCCCGCCCTCCCATTGTCATCAGAGGATACCGTGGCGGTCGGCGTATACCCCGTGTTGAGCGCGCCGCCGTACAAGTCCCGGTTCAACAACGGCCAAGGCGCCAACGCCACCAAACACGCCACGGCGAACGCGGCTGGCATGCGCCACATCGCCCGGCCCTTGGCGCGCGTCCACCACAGCACGGCCGCCATCGCCGCGCCAGCCCACAGTCCTTCCGCCGGGCGAATCAACAACGCCGCGCCAAAGCACAGCCCGGCGCACGCGGCATCCAACAAAGGCAGAAGTTCCTTCCGCGCCCCAACGACCTTCTCCATCCACCTCCCCGCCCGACCGTCCGCAAACGGCCGCGCCACCAGGAAAAACGCCGCGAACGTCAAAAACGCCAGGAACGGCACATTCGGCATGAACGAACGCGAGGCGTAGTACCACAGCGCCGGATGCACGGCGAAGAGCATGCCGGAAAGCCACCCGATCCGCTCGCCGAACAACCGCCCGCAGACAGCCGCCCACGCCAGCACGGTCAACGCGGCCAACAGCGGCGTCACGGCTGCCATCGCCCAGGGGCCGAACGCGGCCGCCACGGCACCGAACACCAACGGCACCCCGAAAAATCCCACCGGCACCACCCGCGCGCCCAGGGAAATGACGCTGCGCGGATACAGCGCGTCCCCCAGCTCGGCGTTCAACGGTTCTTCCACGAACAGCCGCCCCGTCTCCGCAAACGTGCGCGCAAAGAACGCGTTGGCCGATTCGTCCGGCGACAGGAACGTAAACCCGTGCCGCCACAAAACGAACGACGCGCAACACAACGCGGCGGCGGCCAGCCACAACGCGACGGTGCCGGGACGCCTCATAACCCGTAGGTGAACAAACTGATGACAGCGAAGACGATGGCCACGGACAGCGTCCCCACGGACAACGGCACGAACAAACTCACGCCGGACCACACGGCGAACAACAGGAAACTCACGCCCGCCACCTGCAGGAACATCTTGGTTTTGCCGAAGACGTTGGCCGACATCACCACGCCCTGGCGCTTGCGCCACAGCCCGCCCGCGATGATCAGCACTTCCATCAGCAAGATCAGCAGGGCGAACCACGGATTGACGTACTTCGCCACGATGATCAGCACCACCGAACCGATCAGCAGTTTGTCCGCGACGGGATCGTAAAACGTGCCCCAGGCGGTAACCTTGCGGCGCACGCGGGCCAGCGAACCGTCCAAGGCGTCCGTGAACGCGACGAGCAGGAACAACGGCACGGCGACGTTCCAATCTTCCATGATCATCAAGAACAGCACGAACGGCGTCAGTACGAACCGCAGGATGGTGACCATGTTCGGCGAAACGAAATCCGGCACCAGCCGCAGGATGGTGGCGGCGAACAGCTTGTCATGCGGGAAAAGTTTGTGCGGGTCGCGTGCGAAGGCCATACCACGACGTCTTTCCTGTATACTTAGGGCAAATGATTTTTGCCTATGCCTTCCTCTTTCGGCCTGTACTCTAGCATGCCGGGCCTGCTCCTTCTAGCCGGTTTTCTCGTGAATGCCGCCGCGTGGCGGTCGCCCGGATTCGGGCTGATTCTGGCCGCCGCGTTCGTGTTCGTCTTTGGGGCGCAGGTCGGCCGCGCCGTGGCCCCCGACGAACATCCCGTGCTGCGCTGGTGGCAGGGTGCGTGGATGCTGCTTTCCGCACTTATGCTGGTGGGGGCAGCGGCGTATTATCTCCATTCCTTTCCCGACTGGCTGGCGTGGACGCTGGCGTTGCTCATTCCGCCCGTCGCGTTTTTGGCCATGAAGCGGTCCCGGCCGTCCCTGCTGGCGCACGACGCCTGGTCGGACGCCCCGCACCGGATTCCGCCCGCCGTGCTGGCCTGCGCCTCGGGTGCGTTGCTGGCACTCGCCATCGCCTTCCGCGTGCTGGTCGACTCGGCCACGGTGGAAGCGGTGGCCTCCCCCTGGCGCGCAGTTGCTCCCGCCGCCTTCGCCGCGATGGCCGCCGCCGGGGCGTTCCTCGCCGCATTGTGGAGCCGTGGGCGCGAACGCCTGCTGTCCGTTGTTCTAGCGTCGGCGGCTGTGTTCACCTTCGTGAGCGTGCCGTGGACGGTCTTTCCGCTCGGGACGGGCTTCGACCCGTTCATCCATCAAGCGGCGGAACGGCTGGTGGTGGAACACGGCGCCATCGAACCGAAACAGCCGTATTACGTGGGTCAATACGTGCTGGTGGCGTTCCTGCACCACGCCTTCGCCCTGCCCGTGGAAGCCGCGGACCGGTTCCTGCTGCCGCTACTCGCGGCCCTGCTGCTTCCCTTCGCCTGGATGGGCGCTGCTTTGCACGTCGCCAAGGACCGGCGGCACGCGGCCTTCGCCCTGTTTGGCCTGTTCCTGCTGCCACTAGCGGGATTCGCCATTACCACCCCCCAAGGCCTGGCGAACCTGTGGATTTTGCTGTTGGTGCCGGCGGCCGTCCCCGCCCTGGCCCGTGACGAACGTCCGGGGCCGCTCGCCCTGTTCCTCCCGGCCTTGGCGGCGCTCGCCATCCACCCGGTGGCCGGGCTGCCCGCCCTGTTGTTCGCCGCCTATCTCGCCGCCGATCCGCGGCGCGTCCCTCGGTTGAAAGCCGCGTGGGCCGCCGTGCCGCGCGGCGTTATCGTGGGCGTGGGGGCCGTGTTGTTGCCGCTGGCCTTCGCCGTGCTTGCCTGGCAAACCGGCCAACCGGCCTTCCAACCGGACGGGGCGCTCGCCCGTTTGGCCGCTCTGGTACCCCGGCCGCCCGTCGTAGGCTTCCCCTTCCGCCCGTTCCTGGATTTCGCCGTGTGGGCGGGGTGGCTCGCCGGCGCCGCGTGGCTGGCCCTCTCCGCCTACGGGTGGCGCACGTCGGGACGCCCCCTGCGCCTGGCGTCCCTGGCCTTCGCGGGCATGATGCTCGTGAACGGCGTGCTGCTCGCCGCCGTAACGGACTTTTCCTTCCTCATTGATTACGAACGCCTGAACTACGCGGATCGCCTGCTGCCGCTCGCCCTGTTCGGCCTGGCTCCCTTGGCCGTCGCCGGGCTGGTGCGGTTCTCCGCGCGGCTCACCCACGCCCCCGCCGCCGTGCGCATCCTGACGCTGGCCGTCGCGGCCGCCGCCCTGCCCGCCCTGTGGTACGCCGCCTATCCGCGCGACGACGCCTATCAAAAAGGCCACGGATACAACGTCTCCGCGGCCAATGTCGAAGCGGTGCGGCTCATCGAACAGCGGGCGGAGGGGCCGTACGTGGCGCTGGCCCACCAAAGCGTGTCCGCCGCCGCCCTCACCGGCGTGGGCTTCCGCTACTACGGCGACCAGTTCTTCTATCCCATTCCCACCGGCGGGCACATGTACGCGCTGTTCCTGGACATGAACGCCGACCCGTCGCGGGAAACGGCATGGGCCGCCGCCGCCTGGGCGGAGGAACGCTGCGGCGACTGGTGCGAATACGGCCGCATCCGCGAGGTCTACTACGTGGTGGACGACTACTGGTGGGACGCCCCCGCCATCGTGGCGCGGGCGAAGGAAACGGCGGACGAATGGTTCGCCGTCCGGGACGGCCGTGCGCACGTGTTCCGCTACGCGTTCTAGCCGCGGCGCACCCTCGCCTTCCGCGAAAGAAAAACCGCCCTCAACAGGCGGTTTTTCCGTGCTGCGCGATCGTCTCTTCCAACAGCCGTTCCAGCCGTTCCATGTACTTCGCCATGCGGTACGGCTCCACGCTGGCGCGGATGCCCTCCGCCCGCGCGCGGAATTGCTCGGCCTCGGCGGACATGCGGCGCACGGCGGCGAGCAGTTCGTCCTGGCGGCCGGGGGTGACCAGGAAGCCGTTCTCCCCGTCGCGCACCAGTTCGCCGACCCCGCCGATGTGCGAGGCAATGACCGGCACGCCGGCCAGTAAGCTTTCGTAGATCACCGTCGGGGAGTTCTCGTAGCACAGCGACGGCACCAGCACGGCGTCGCAGATGCCCAAGAGGCGCATCAGGTTGTCCAGCGAAACGAAGCCGTGGTAGACCACGCGCTCGTCGCGCTCCGCCCAGGCGGCCACTTCCTTGGCCAGCGAACCGTCCCCGGCGATGTGCAGGGAGAACGGGACGTCGAGGGCATCGAGGGCCTTGCGCAGGAAGCGGACGCCCTTGTGTTCTTCCAGCTGCCCGGCGAAGAGCAGGCGCACCGGCCCCGGCGGGCGGGGACCCAAGGCGGGCACGCGGGTTTCCGGCGCGGGATTCGGCAGGATTTCCACCCGGCTGTCCGGGAAAAAGCCGCGCTGTCGGTAGAAGTCGGCCAGGAACCGGGAGGGCGAAATCACCGTGTCCGGCGAGCCGACGATCCGGCGGACGGCCCCTTCGTACCAGCGGCGCGGGAAGCCGCTGTTCACGAACGCCGCCTCCTTGCCATACATGAGCAGGCCGCTCGGCACGGACAACTGGACGTCGTGCAGGACGTGCGCGTGCGGGATGCCCAGCCGACGGATGGCCGGCACCACCTGCAGGCCGATGCCCTTCAGGTTGTGCGTAACGACCACGTCCGGGCGCTCCTCGCGGGCGGCACGGGCGAACATGCGCCCCGGAACCGGACCCCACATGTCCACGAGGTGCCAGAGCGCACGCACGGGCATGGGATAGGACGCGCTGGAAAGCGGGTGGTAGAAGTTGGGCGGGAAGAAACGGTAGACCGTTTCGAGCTGCGGCTCGGCTTCGAGGTGGAATGCCGAAGACGGCCCGCCATAGGGCATGGTGGACAGGACGAAGACCTTGTGGCCGCGGGCGTACAGCGCATGGGCCGTGCGCCAAGCGATGTGCTCGGCGCCGCCGCGGGCATGGGGTGGATAGAGATTGGAAACGATGCCGATGTTCATGGGTTTGCCTCTTCGGGTACCTGCTTCACTTCCGCATACACCTGCTCCAGCCGGTCCATCAGCGGGTCCCAGGCATAGGCCGCCTCCGCGCGGGCGCGGGCAGCGGCGCCCAAGGCGCGGCGGGGGCCGGGTTCCACGGCCAGGCGGCGCAGGGCCGCGGCCAGGGCCTCGGCGTCCCCGGGGAGCACGCGCAGGCCGGTTTCGCCATCTAACACCACCGTGCGCACCCCCGGCAAATCCGACACCACGCTCGGGATGCCGCTCGCAGCCGCCTCCAACGCCACCAGCCCGAAGGCCTCCCCGCGCGTGGTGGACGGCAGCGTGTGGATGTCCGCGGCGCGGTAATAGGCGGGCAACTCTTCGGGCGGGACGTTCCCGGCGAACCGCACCCGTTCGGCCACGCCGAAATGCGCGGCCTGCCGTTCGAACTCCGGCCGCAAATCGCCGTCGCCCACCAGCACGGCGCGCACCGGCTCGTCCTTCAACTTCTCCATGGCCGCCAGCAACACCGGCACGCCCTTGAACGCATGCGGAGCGTCCATACCGCCCACGAACAGCACGCAAGCCTCCTCTTCCCCCACGCCCAACCGCGCGCGCAGCTCCGGCGAGGCACCCGGCGCAAACCGTTCCAAATCCACGCCGAACGGCAATTCCCGCACGCGCTCCTGCAGCCCCAACTTCGCCAAGGACGACGAGGCGTAATAATCCATGGAACTCACCAGGATGCGGTCCGCGCGCGACATCAGCCACGGGAGCAGCGCCCGGCGGTGCATTTCGAAGACCATGCCCTTGAGCCCGTCGGCCTGGGTGTCCATGTGGTAGGTGACCACCAGCGCCTGGTCGGACCGTAGCGCCTTGCGGACGATGGTCGGCTCCGCGCCACCGAAAAACGGATAGTGCAAGTGCACGACGTCGAAACCCGAAAGGCGGCGGAACAGCGACGGCGTAACGCCCGCGTTCCCCACGTGCAGCGGCGACGGCACGCGGTGGACGTAATCCGGATCACCTTCCACCGGCCGGCCGAAGCGCGGCGTGAACACGTGGACGTTGTGCCCGCGCGCCCGCAAACGCTCCGTGTATTCCGAGGCGATGTGGCCCATCCCGCCCCGATACGGCGGGTAGGTGGACACGACGTGGGCGATCTTCATAGGTCCGTTTCTTTCTCGTTCAACCCCTCCAACGCCTGCATCCGCACCAAGCGGGTGATTTCCCGGTCCGTTTCTTCTAGTCGGACGAACAGGCGGAAGACCAAATAGAACAGCGCGCCAAGCGAGGCGTAGATCACCACGTCCACGCCGCGGCCCACGCCGAGGAACTGCGCCACGGCCGTGGCCGTATGCGGGAGCAGGCCGATGACGACGAGCGCGCACCATAACACCAGCCACGCGCCAAGCCCCGCCAGGCGCAGGCGGCCCGCACGGAACTGCGCCACGGCGCGCGCGGCGGCGAAGACGGCGAAGGCGACGATGAGGAATTGCACGGGAAGGATGGACATACCGGTGCGGCGCGCTACCCCGTGAGGCGGCGGAAGACGAGCTTGAACAAGGTCTTGATCCCGACGAAGAAACTCTGGCCCTTCGACAGGGAGTATTCGGTGTAGATCGCGCGGATGGGCACTTCCGCCAGGCACAGGTCGTTGCGCCGGGCCTCGGCGACCAACTCGGAGGACACTTCCATGCGGTTGGAACGCACCTGCATGGTTGCCAAGGCGCGGCGGTTCAGCGCGCGGAAGCCGGACTGGCTGTCCGTCACCCAGGCGCCGAACAGCACGAAGGTGGCGAGGTTGCCCAACAGGTTGGCGGCCACGCGGTACCAGGGCATGCCGCCCTCGGGAGCGATGAGCCGCGAGCCGATGACGAAATCGGCGCCGCCGCGCACAGCCTCCGTGAACTTGGGAATTTCCGACGGGTCGTGCTGGCCGTCGGCATCCAGGGTGACGGCGACATCGGCGCCCAACCGCCGGGCGGCTTCAAACCCCGTGCCGAGCGCCGCACCGAGCCCGCGGTTCAAGGCATGGCGCACCACCCGGGCACCCGCCGCGCGGGCCGCTTCGGCCGTGCCGTCCGTCGAGCCATCATCCACCACCAACACTACGTCCGCGAACGGGCGCGTACGCGCAACCACGACCCCCACGTGGGAGGCCTCGTTGTACGCGGGAATGATGGCGATAATACGCATACGGTTGTCTCAAATCGGCCCGGTCGGCGTTACGCAGCCCGGTCTTCCCCCTCTCCTGCCGTCAATAACAGCTTATTCGCCCGGATGTAGTCAATGGTGCGGCGCAGGCCGTCTTCCAAACGCACCAGCGGCAGCCAGCCCAGTTCGCGTGCGCGGCCGGTGCGCGGCAGGGGCAATTCCATCAGGAACAGCAGGTCCTCCCTCGTGGTGATCTTCGACGAGGATCCCGTCATTTCCACCACGCGCTTGGCCACGTCGTTGATATCCATTTCCACGTCGCTGCCGAAATTCACCACGTCCGGCGCCTCGGCGGCGTTCATGTGCCGCAACAGCCCGTCCACGGCGTCGGCGACGTACATCATGGAGGTCCGCAGCTTGCCCTGCGCATACACGACCAGGTCCTTGCCATCCAAGGCGTTCAGCACGAAGTCGGGAATGAGCTGGCCGTCGAACAGCGGCATGCGCGGGCCGTAGGTGCGGAAGATGCGCGCCGTGCGGACGTCCAAGCCGTGCACCTGGCGGTACGTGGCGCCCATGGTTTCCACGAACCGCTTGCCTTCGTCGTAGCAGCCGCGCGGCGAGAGGTGGTTGAGCGCCCGGCCGGCGTCTGTTTCCTCCATGAACGGCTGGGCGTCGTTGCGCGGGCCGTACACAACGGAACTGGACGCGAGCAACACGCGCGCACGGTATTTGCGGGCGATCTCAAGAACGTGGTACGTGCCGACGGAATTCGCCAGCAAGGTTTGCATCTTGAACTGGTCGAAGTTGGCGATCGACATGGGGCAGGCCAGGTGGTAGACCTGCTGGAAGCCCTGGAACGGCAGCTTGAACGCGGCCAGCTCCGTGAATGTTTCCAAGTCGAGCGGCTGGTTGATGTCCGCGCGGATGAACTGGAAGTCCGGATACGACAGCAGGTTTTCGATGTTGCGGACGTGCCCCGTGGAAAAATTATCCACGCAGGCCACGCGGTGGCCGTCACGCAGCAAATGCTCGCACAAATGCGAGCCGATGAATCCGGCCCCGCCGGTCACCAGGACGTTTTTCTTCTCAAAGACGACGTCGGGCATAAGGGAATATGGTATGCGGCAAGTGTACGGGATTTCGCGGGTTCGCGCGACGGGGCGGCAGAACGACGCTAACGTGTCTGGCCGACCAATAGGCCGGGTTCGGGACCGACGATGTCCGGGCCGAACGCGAACCGGGGGAAATACGTCGGCTCGACGTCCATTACCCGTTCCGCCCACCGATCCCCGCCCAGCGCGCGGGCCGTTTCCTCGTCCCGGATCCAGCGCAGCACCGGACGCGGGTCCGTCCCTTCCGGCGGCGCCACCAGGTACGTTTTCGGGTCGCTTTGGATCTTCACCCAGCGCGTGCCGGGCCGCGGCAACATGGGGGCGCCCAGCGGCCACGCGGCAAGTTCCGCCGCCGACACGGTTTCCACCGTGGAAAAATCTTCGAACCACGTGAAGAAGGTCAGCTCGTTCGGGAACGGGCGGCGCCGGCCCTCGCCGTCCACGTAATACACGGCCGGAAGTTCGTTTGAACGCACCAACCGCCCGCCCTCCCCCGCCGCGCCCGGCTCCGGCGTTTCCGCGGCGACAACGAACGACGGCGCGATTTGCAGGGCGCGTGCGGCATTCACCCGGCCCACGCCCGCCTGCCCCGCCGCCGCGGCCCCGGTGCCGTCTGCCAACGGGTCGGCGGACAACCGCAGGATGTCCAGCACCTGCGGGGGCGTCAGCGACGGATAGGCGGACAGCAACAACGCGACGATGCCGGACACCACGGGCGCCGCCAGCGACGTGCCGGACCAGCCCCCGCCGTACCAGCCGCCGAACGCCTCTTGCTCTGGGTCGTGCAGGACGGTGCTGAAGATATCCGCGCCGGGCGCCGCGACGTCCGCGCACCCCGCCCCGAAATTGGAAAACGGCGCCTTGGCATCCTGCCGGTCCGTGGCCGCCACGCCGATGATCGGGTCCCGCCCGTCGAGGAGTTTGTAGCACGCCGGGTAGGTGGGAGCGGCGTCCACGTCGTCGCCGCCGTTGGACGCGTTGCCGAGCGCCGCCACGATCACCACGCCCGCGTCCGCCGCTTCCCGCACGGCTGCGGCCAAATCCGACGGCATGTCGGGGCCGGTGAAACTCAAATTGACCACGCGCGCGCCATTGCGCACCGCGTAGCGCAGCGCGACGGCCGCATGGTGCGCGAAGCCGGACCCCTCGTTGTCCAAAATCCGCACGGGCATGATGCGCGCGCGCCAGGCCATCCCTGCCACGCCCTCGCCGTTGTTCCCCACCGCCGCGATCACCCCGGCGACCACCGTTCCGTGCGTCATGGCCGCGCGCGTCTGCGGCCCCGCCGGATCCGGCACCGGCCGGTTGTTCCCGTCCGCGAAATTCCACCCGTGCACGTCGTCCGCAAAGCCGTTGCCGTCGTTGTCCAACCCGTCGCCGGCAATCTCGCCCGGATTCGTCCAAATGTTCTCCCGCAAATCGGGATGGTCCACGTCCACGCCCGTGTCCAACACCGCCACGATCACCGCGGGCGTGCCCGTCGTCACGTCCCACGCGCCCGGCGCATCCACGCGGGCCAAGTGCCACTGCTCCGGCAAGAGCGGGTCGTCGGGCAGACGGGCAAAGGCGGCCGCGGGCGCCCCCAACACCAAGCAGAGGGCGGCGGCGAGCAGGCGGGAACGAAAACGCATAACGCGCCCATGGTAACACAAAACCCCCGCCATATGACGGGGGTTTTCGCGTCAGCCGTTCTCTAATGCATCAAACTCCACAGCCGGTCTTCCTGCGAGGCGATGGGGTTCCCGCGCTGGAGAGCGTTCCAGGGGGAGGAAGCGGACGTCTTGAGAATGAAGCGTTCTTGGTAGCGGTTTTGCGCGAAGGAATCGTCGGCGAACAACCGGAGGCCTTCGGAGGTCATCAGGTACGTTTGGCCCGGGTTCTCAACGGTTTGCAGCAGGGCGCCGGACGGCCAGGAAATCTGGAGGTTCTGGAGGGTGATGGACTGGCCCTGGAGATACCGGGGGAAGAACGTGGGTTCGATGTCCACGACGTTCCGGTTCCAGTCGGGTCCGCCGAGCAGGGCGGCGGTCGCTTCGTCGGCAACGTGGTGCAGCACGTAGCCGGGAGAAACGAAGTAGGTCTTGGGGTCGCTCTGGATCTTCACCCAGTGCGTGCCGGGCCGCGGCATGATGGGGGAACCCAAGGGAATGGCGGAAAGCTGTTCCAAAGTGACGTCCTTCACGTCGCCAAAGTCCGGGTACCAGGACAGGAAGGACGCGGCGCTCGGGAACGGATGGCGGCGGGCGTCCATGCCCACATAGTACACGGTGGTGTCGGACTGGGTGACGGGATTGCCGTCATCGGGAACTTTGATGAGGTCGTCCACGACGATGCCGGCGGGAAGCGCGGCGTTGGCTTCTTCCCGGGTGACGCGCTGCGGGAAGGAGACGCCCAGGCGGTCTTCGTTGAAGCCGATGGTTCCTTCCGTGGGCGGGACAACCGTGACGGGCGCTTCCGTCGTGCCGGTGATGGTGAAGGGCTGGGAAACGGCTGTGGCAAGCACGGATCCGCTCGAGGACAATCCTTCCAAGCGGATGCGGGCCTGTTGCGTGGCCGCATTGGGAACCGTCCACGGCAGGAAGCTGTTGGGCGTGGTGCCGAGCACGACGCTCCACGTGGTACCGCCGTCATACGAGAGGGACACGCGGACCTGCGCGATGCCTCCCTGGGCGTACCACACGATGGAGGTGGAGCTGCCGTGGGCGAGCTGGGTACCGGAGGTGGGTTGGGCGATGGTGAGGGACGTCGTCTGCGGGGCGCCGAAGGAAGAACCGCCGCCGCCACCCCCGCCGCCGGAGGAAATGGTGCCGCCGGAGAGCGCGATGGCACCGACGTTGTCGAACGAGTCGACGACGCAGAAGCCGCCCGAAACCGTGCAGCTGTCCTCCGTCAACCACCAGCCGCCTTCCTCAAAGGACCAAACGGCCAAGCTCTGCCCGTTCAACCCGCTGTTCACCTTGAAGGTGTAGACCGGGTCTTCTTCGTCGATGTCGGTCAGATCCCAGGAGTTCACCTTGATCGACAGGGCGGCGCGAACCGTGCCTTCAACACCCGTCGTGTCCACGCTGGCCGACGCCGACCAGTTGGACAAATCTCCCGTGTCCAAGATCGTGCCCTGCGGGAAATAGACGGTGTGCTCGCCGACGCGAACGCGGAGATTCATCACGAAACTCGACATCCATTGGTCTTCGTTTTCATCGTAATCGATGTCGTCCAGATCGCCGGAGAAGCCGGGGATGTCGATGAGGCCGGATTGCACGACAAATGGGAACGCGGACGCGGGGATGTCGTACGTGTTGGTCTGCGCGTCATACGCGAGCACGTTGGCATTGTTCCACAACGGCAGGCCGTAGCCATAGCCGTATCCGTACAAACCGAGGCTCTGCCGACCACCCACGTGGAACGCGTTGTACACCGTGGTGGCGCGGGTGGCGTCCTGGTTCAAGCTGCCGATGGTGAGATGGTAGTTATCCTCCGGCTGGTTATTCAAGGCAATCAACTCCACGTAGAAATCGCCCGATTCCTCCAAGACGATCCTGAACGAGACGGTGGCCGTTGATCCGCCGCTATACCGGACCTGGACATCTTCCCAGTGGAAAATAGCGAGGGACTCGCCGGGTTCCCCGGCGACCAACCGGTAGAACATGCGCGCCCCCTCGAAACTATTGGACAAGTCCGTCCAAAACCCGGCGATAAGGGAATGAAGATCCTCTTCCTCCGCCAGATCCGGATCCGGCATTGCGAGCCCGTTGCAGCAGCCGTCGTAGGAGTCCGGGTTGAACGTGAGGAACCCGTTCGTGGACGCGTAGCCGTAGCCGTACGTTTCCCCGTAGAACGGGAAATCGAAGCCCAGGTACACGCCGTCGGACATGCCGTCGTCGACGCTGTCCAATTCCTCAAGAGGCACATTTCCGTCGTCGAATTCCTGGTTGCCGACCACTTCGTAGGCGTAATCACCCGTGATTTCGTTATAGGTGAAGTGCCACGTGGTGGATGAGATGGACGTATCTACCCCCACCGGACCCGGTTCACCGGACAGGCGCACGCCCGCCTGCGTTCCTTCGTCCCAGCCGTAGCCGGCCGTAAAGCCGTACCCGTAGCCGTAGCCCCAACCGACCGGGCCGTCTACACGGAGAAAATGCGCGTGCACGCGCGGCGCGAACAGGAAACAGGCGGCCACGGCGATCAACGCCGCGGGCAACCAGCGCGCGGCCGTCTGCCGCGCACACGTCTGGACGCTCTCAAGGGACATACCGTTGGAAAAGAAAACAAGCATGGATTAATCGGGAGGAGTATACCACAAAACGAAACGCCCGCCGTGAGGCGGACGTTGTTCCCTCTTCATCACTTACCGCACGACCTCGTACACGCGCAGCGTGGGCGTGTCGAATACGCCGCGCAGCTCGGGAACGTTCGCAAGCCACGCATACCGCTGCCAGTCCGCTTCCTTGGCCAGGACGATCAGGCGGATGTCGATGTCCGGGTCGGCCAGGACGTCGGTTTTGCCCTGGGCTTTCACCCAGGCGGCCACCTCTCCCTGCGCTCCCCGCTCAATCACCTCCACCCCGCCCCATTCCATGTCCGACGTGCCGAGCATGCGGCACGGGAAAGCGGCGGTCGGCCGGATCACCGGCGCGGGGCCGATCCACCGGAAGGCCATGTACATGTGCCACGGCAGGAAGACGATGGTGCCGTCGCAGCCGCGTTCTTCCAACCAAACGGCCAGTTCCTGCCAATCGTCCGGGTAGGGGCGCGGGGTGAACGCGCCGTGCAGCCCCCAGGCCAACAGCGGCGCCTGGGCGATCATGACGGCCGCCACGAACGCGGTGAGCGCCGCGCGCCAGCCGCGCACCCATGTGCGCGTGCGGAGCCAGGCCAGGCCCCACGTGAGCCACACGACGTAGCACACCAGCATCACCGCCGCCCATTTTTGCGTTTCGCGCATGCCGGAGTAGCCGGGCGCGTGGGCAAAGAGGAAGCGGGTGAGCGCCTCCGTGGGCGCGGACGCCAACCCCAAGGCCAGCAGGAAGGAAACAAACGCCGCGGCGAGCGTCCCCCAGGCCAGCCACCGCCGGCGCGGGTCGCGCATGCCCTGCCACCAGCCCGCGGCCAACAACGGCACGGACAGCAGGAACGCGCTCATCCAGCCGGGTTCGGCGGTGAAATCCTGGTAGCGGTGCTGGGCGGCGCCCCAAAAGCCCGCCAAGGCCGCCACGCGGGCCGAAGCGTCGAAGGCCGTCTCCCCCGCCGTGCGGAACACCTGGAAGTGGTGCCACGTAATTTCCTCCGTGGAAATCCACAGGCCGCCCCCGCCGCCACCGCCGCTGGGCCAGACCCAGTTGAGGTTCATCACGGCCGCGGCCGCGAGACCGAGCAGCACGGGCACGATGGCCGCGCGCCAGATGTCCTTCGCCGTCCCCGCCGCCACCGTTTCCCGCACGGACCAAACGAGCCAGGCCAGGGCGAGCGGCGCCAACAAATACGCCGCGTGCGGCGTGAAGTGCACGGACAACCCCGCCCACGCCAAGGCGCGGAAGATGGCCCAGCGCTTCCCCGCCGGGTCGCGCGTCCAATCGCAGGCGGAGGCGAAGGCCAGGGCCATGCAGGCCACGCTGGCGATCACCCACACCTGCCCGTAGCCGAAGCGGTCGTACACGAACGGATTGAACAGGAAGAATAACCCCGCCACCACGGCGACGGTTTTGTCGTCCGTAAACGCGCGGGCCAGGCGGTACCCGCCGGCGAGCAAGGCGGCGCACAGCGCCACCAAAAAGACCGTCTGCCCGACGTCGTTCGAGGTCACCGCGCCGACGACGTGCATGAGCGCCTTTCCCGGCGCCCCAATCGTCGGCCAGGAAAAGCGGGAATACGGGCCGACGGCGAAGTCCGTGAAAAACAGGTACCCGGGCGCCAACCACGGACCGGTGACGGCCAGCACGGCCAGGGGAAACGGCCACAGATGCACCCAACGCTTCAACCAGGCGGCGGCGTGGGTTCGGAGGGAGGCGAAGGTCATAGACGGGAGAAGGTCAAACGAACCACGTATGATATCGGACCGACCCGTATACGCGGGCGGCGAGGAGGCACGGCATGTACAAGACAAGCGAAGCGAGCGTCCGTACCCGTTCCCGCACCGACACGGGCGGCGCGTCCGGCGGCAGGAATATGATACACGTCTTGTAGCCCCAACACAGGAACCAGATGCCGCCCATCACGGCGCTTGCGGCAAACAGGACAAGAACGAGGCGGAGAGGCACGGTGGCGATGAGCAAGACCGCCGCGAGAAAAAACCCGACGACGGCGAGGAACATCGGGGAAACGCCCGTTCGACCGAAGGCGCGAAAAAACGGATGGAAGAACGGCGCCGCGCGCCCGCCGTGCTTTTTATGCAATAACGCTTCGTTCTTCCTGCTGAAAGCGCGGTACGCGAGCGTCTTCGCGCCATACACCTTTACCGGATGCAGAACCCGCATGCCGGGAACGCGGGCGATGCGGACGCCGGCCCGTTCGATCCGCAGGAAATAATCCGCGTCTTCGCCGTACAGCCCGACGAACGAGGGGTCGAACGCATGGGTCTGGAAAACGTCCCGCCGCGCGGCGCAATTGCCGGTGACGCCCCAGCCGATCGCAGCGGCCCGATGTGGAAATAACAACAGGTCTTCCGCGACCGTCGCGCCGAAGACGACGGCTTCCCCGCGTTCCCGCACGGCCGCGACGGCTTCGGCGATCCAGGCGGGATCCGGCACGCAATCCGCGTCCGTCGCCAGCAGGACGTCTCCCTCGCACGCACGCCAGGCGTCCCCGCGCGCAAAGCCGGGGCCGTGCACGTCATCGGGACGGCGCCGCAATAAGCGCAGGCGGAAGGGGGCGGTTTGGGCGAAGCGCTCGACGATGGCGCGAGTTGCGTCCGTCGAACCGTCGTCGCACACGACGACCTCAAACTGGTCCGGCGGGAAGGTCTGCCGCGCAAGCGCGCGCAGGCACGCTCCCATGGTTTTCTCCGCGTTCCGCGCGGGAACGGCGACGCTGGCGACAATCATAAACCGAATGCGTTCCAAATAACCTCGGCGTTGGCAGCCGAAAAATGCGTTCGGGCGGCGGCGCGGCAGGCCTGGACGACGGCCGGACGCCCGGCCGCGCGCATGCGCGCGGCCATGGCATCCAACGCCCGTGTGAAATCCGCCGGCGCCTTCCCTTCCAATAAAGCCGAAAACGGCACGAGGCCGGACAATTCCGGAATCCCGCCGACGGGCGCGCCCAAGACGGGCACTCCGCACGCGGCCGCCTCAATAATGACATTCCCGGCGCCCTCCTGCCAGACGGACGGCATGAGGAAAACGTCGTGGGACGCGTACACGTCCCACAGGGCCGGTTTGTCCACGCGGCCCAACATGCGCAGGAACGGCGTGCGTCCCGCTTCTTCCCGCACGGCCCGCTCCAAGGCGGGGTCCCCCGTACCGACAATCGTTACGGCATACCGATGGTCACCCGTTTCACGCAGATGCCGGATCCACGCGAGTAATTCCCCGATTCCCTTCTCCCGGCTGATCCGACCGACGAACAACACGTGCAGGACGCCGGCCTCGTACGCGCGCCCGCCGTCAGATGCCGCACACGCCCGATCCACGCCCTCCCACGACGCCAGCCAGGAGTGGTATACGACCGTCTTCCGCGCGCCGAAATCCTCCCGCAAGGGCCGGGCCACGGCCTCCGAGACGCACACGCAGACGTCCGCCCTCCGCACACACAGGGAAATCAGCCAGTTCTTCACCGTCTGTCCCGTCCGCTGGATGACGAAACCATTGACGAACGCGATCCGCATCTTCTTGGACGGAACCGCTCGCCGGACGAGACCCGCGGCAAAAACGGCCGCCAACGAATGGCAGGAGACGGCGACGTTCGCGCCCACCGCGGCCCGCGCTCGGCGGAACAAGGTCCACGCGAAACCCCACGTCATGGCGCACCCGAAGAACGCGGCCTCCACGCCCGCGCGCAACGAAGGCGGCGCGGACCCGCCGTACATGCGGTCCGTCCCCCGGTTCGAACGGACGATAGTTGCCTCCGCCGCACGGGACAACCGGGAACCGAACCGGCGCACGGGCGTTTCAAAAGACGCGTCGAACGCACGGGCGGCCCCGGGATCGGCATCCGCCGGACAAATCACTTCCACGCGGCCCACGCGCGTCGCCAAGAACCGCGCGAGCCGCGAGGAGGCAGCTTCCGTCCCGCCCACGGCCGGTGGAAAACAGGGGGTTAACACGAACGCGGCGTCAAGAGCGCCGCGAGCGGGAATGTCGCGGGGGGGGGCGCTCTGCCCGCCGGACGGCATCATGCCGCGCGGCGCGCCGAATACGCGCGTCCAAGCCATCCCGCCGAAGAACGCGACGCCTTCGCAGGCCTTCACCCACAAGACGCCAACCCGCACCGCCAACGGCTCCCCGCGTTCGCCCGTCTTGCGCCACAAAAGAGCGAACCGCTTGCGCGCGCTCAGCTGCGCGCGGCGCAGGTCCGCGTGTTCCGCCTTGTCCGCGTACGGAACGAACCGGCGCCCGTAATACCATTTCTTCCGCGCGGCGCCCCAAAACGGCAGGCGGCCTTCGTCGTGATACATGCGCGTCCGCGCGCAAACGAACGGCCCGCCCACGCGCTGCGCCAGGTCCCAGTCCTCGCCGCTGACCATCGTTTCGTCATACCCGCCCGCGGCCCAAAACACGTCCCGCGGAAACGCGCGCGGCGTCTCGATCCACCCTTCCCCTTCGTAGCATTTGCGTTCCGCCGTCTTGCACGCCGACCAAAATCCCTCGCCGAAGGATTCGTCCGGCAGGACCGCGCCGCGAACGCCCGGCTCCTGCAGCGCCTTCAGGCACGCCCGGGCGGCGTCCGGTTCCAAACGCAGGTCGCTGTCGATGAACAGGAGGACGTTTCCACGCGCCTGGCGCGCGCCCTCGTTCCGCTGCGCCGAACGTTCGGGACCGCACGCAAACACCCGGTCCGCGTGGGTCCGGGCGATCTCCGCCGTGCCGTCCGTGGAAAAATTGTCCGCCACGACGACCTCCACGGAAACACCCTCCTGCGCCCGACAGGAACGCAGGCAGGTCTCCAACGTGCGGGCGGAGTTCTTCGTCGGTACGATGATGCTGACGTCGGGCGTCATACCCGCGGCGGCACGTTCAGCCGGGCGCGCACCGCGTACAACGGCCGGTTGGCGGCTTCCGCGTGAATGTGCGAAACGTACAGAGAAAGCAGGCCCATACAGCTCAACATCACGCCGGTCAAAAAGACGTTCAGCACGGCCAGGGACGCGGCACCGGAGACGTTCCAACCGAACGGGTCGCCCAAGAGATATTTTTCCACCAGCAGGAACAGGCCGAAGGCCCCGGACGCCACCGTAATGGCAATGCCGAAGATGCCGGCCCATTTCAACGGGAAGAAACTGTGCGACACCACGCCCGCCACCGCCAGGCGCAGCAGGCGGCCGAAGCCGTAGTGGGACGTGCCGTTGGCGCGCGCCCGGGCCGAAAACGGGATGCAGGCGCGGCGGAACCCGAGCCAATCCACCAACGCGCGGGTCATGCGGCGGTGTTCCGTAAAGCGGTTGAAGGCGTCCACGACCGTCCGGTCCAGCAGGCGGAAGTCCGTGGCTCCGGGCACGAAGGGCGTGTCGGACGCGCGGGACATGAACCGCGCGAAGGCCGCCGAGCACGCGCGGCGCACCCAGGAGGCGTCCGCTTCGTCATGGCGCACGCCGATGACGACGTCGTTCCCTGCCCGCCACGCGGCCACGAACGCGGGGATGCGTTCCGGCGGATGCTGCAAGTCGGCGTCCAGCATGAGGCAGGCGTCGCCGGTCGCGTGGTGCAGCCCGGCGCTCAAGGCGATTTCCTTGCCGAAATTGCGCGACAGGGCGATGACCGCCACGCGTTCGTCCCGGCGGGCCGCTTCCGCCAGCCAGGCGGGGCCGCCGTCCGTGGACCCATCGTCCACGAAGAGGAACTGCGCGTCCATGCCGGTTTCCGCCACCGCCGCGCGCAAGGCCTCAACGAGGGCCGGAAGATTCCCCTCCTCGTTAAAGACAGGCACGACGATGGACAGGAGATTGCGCTGTTCGGACATAGGAAACGCAGGCCATTCGATACGCTTTTCTATCACGAAACAGGACCGGCGGGCAACGAACCGGCCCTGCGCCTTAGCGCCACACAATGCTCTGCACCACGGCGTCGGCTTCCGCCAAGGCGGCGTCGTTGAAGGCGTACATACGGACGTCCGTCACCGCGCCGTCGGCACGGGAAACGAGGTATCCCCGCGCGGCGCCCGCGCCCGCGGCGGCTTCGTCATCGGGCAGGACGCCCTCCCCCACCACGGCCGAGGAACCGCCCAACATGCCCGCGCGCGCCGTGGCGTAGGCGGCACGGAACGCGGCTTGCTCCGTCTGGCCGCCCACACGCACGATGGCGAACCACCGCCCCCGTTCCATGCCGTCCTGACGGGGGAAATTCTGCAGCCGGGCGACGGTGATGCCGCCGTCCCCTTCCTCCTGCCCTCGCTCTTCGATCCATCCTTCCACGCCGCGCGGCAACGCCACGGTGAAAACCGGCGCCTGCAACGCGCCGTCCCGCACCACCGGTTCGGTAACGGGCGGCAACGGCTCCGGCGCGCGCCGGCAGCCAAACCCGGCGAATACAAGCGACAACACGGCGGTAAAAACGAGAAGGGGCATGCGCATATGCCCCATATCGTGCCACGACCGCGGGGAAAACGAAACCCCCGCCGGGGGAGGCAGGGGGTTCCGCGCGTCCGTCTTTTGCGGCTCGTCCGTTACTCAACGTCCGGGCCGAAGGCGATGGAGGCCCACATGGTCGGGTCGATGTCGATGACCCGCGTGTTCCAATCAGGTCCCACCACGCGCAGCGCGGCGTCCTCCGACGTCAGCCAGCGGGCCATGCCCGTGGCCGGGTCGATCCAGTACGTCTTCGGGTCCGTCTGGATCTTGATGAGCAGCGTGCCGGGCTGCGGCAGCATCGGCTTGCCCATCTTGTACTTCGAAATCTCTTCCAGCGGCAGTTCGATCACGGTGTCGAAGTTCTCGAACCACGTGAGGAAGATCTGCTCGTTCCAGAACGGCCGGCGGGTGGCGTCGGCGTCCACGTAGTAGACGGCCGGCATGCCCACGGCCTTGACGAGCGACCCAACGGGGTGGGCCGGCGTCGCGTAGAACGGCGAGTTGGGCGTAATCAGGCCCGCTTGACCCTCCGTCACCGAGAACGGGGACGACGTGGCCGTGGCCAGGTTGCCGCCGTTGGCGTCGCGGCAGTCCACGCGCACGAGGACGTTCGCGGACACCGGCGCGTTTACCGTCCAGGCGTGGGAGCCCGTGTTCGGCGCGTTGCTGGCGACCGGCTGCCAGCTCACGCCGCCGTCCGTGGAGTAGGCGATCTGCACGTTCGAGATGCCACTGCCGCTGGACTGCCAAGCGACAGACAGGGTCTGGCCCTGCATCACCGCCATGCCGCCCGTCGGGGAAACAAGGGTGCAGGACGCGGCCGCGACGAAACCTCCTCCTCCTCCGCCGCCGCCACCGCCACTGCTGACGTTCTGATGGTGGTCTTGCGGCAGGGAGACGAACGACCAGGTAATGTCTTCCAACGTGTCGTCCACCACGCCGTTGGAACCGTTCGCGGCCGAGGCCGGTTCATCGTTGAACGCGATGTGGTAGTTGGTGCCGCGCTGGAACAACAGCTGGTGGGAAATGGTCACCGTCCGGTCTTCCTCCGACCAGTTGAAGGAGAGCGTGCCGGCGCCGGGGTTCAGCGAGAAGTCGTTCTGCACGTCCGTCTTGTTCATCGGTTCCGAGAACGTGATGACCAGCGACTTGTCCAAGGTCGTACCCGTGGTGTTCGAGGTAGGATCGCGGAACACGATCACCGGGCGGGCGCCGTCGATGCCCGTGACGGTTTTCTCATCGAGCATTTCGTTGTCGGCGGCGTCTTTGATGCTGCCGTCGCCAGCCAGGACGTAGACCGGGCTGAGAATCAAGGCCGTGTTGGCCGTCGAACTGACGGTCACACCCAGGGTAAGTTCCGCAACGCCCTCAAAGGACGCGTCTTCCACGTTGTTGAACGCCGCCGTACCCGTGGAAGCGGACAGGGTCATGGTCGGGACGTTCGTCGCTTCCCCGCCGTTCGTAACGTCCACCGACTCCGAGAAGACCAGGTGCACGGCGTCCACCGTGCCGTCCTTGTTCAGGTCCTTGGTGGTGGCGGAGACGAAGATCGGGCGGGCGCCGTCCGCGAACGTCGCCTGCGCCTGGGCGCCGAGCGTGCTGTTCACGTTTCCGGCGTCGTCGCGCAGGGAGAACGCTTCCTTCGTGGAGATGGCGAGGGAATCCGGCGCCGTGTAGGTGGTGATGACCGTGGCGGGCGTGCCGAGATCCACGACCACGTTCGCCGTGTCTTCCGTGATCGTGTTGCCGTCGCAATCCCCGAAGTCCGCGCCGGTGAAGGCGCCGACGCTGGTCAGTTGCAGGTCGTTCGGGCACAGGACGGACTGGGCGTGCTGGACGACCGTTTCGGAGAAGTCCACGCCGAAGGCGTCGATGCGGCCGTCGCCGTCTTCATCCAGGTAGGTGAAGGCTTTGATGACCGGGGCCGCGCCGTCCACGAAGACGGCTTGCGTCTGGGCGCGGAACACGAGTCCGTCGTCCGTCTCGTTCCCGTCCGCGTCCTTCAGGAGGAAGGCGCCGTTGGAAACGGTCGAAATGGCAAGGTCGCCGGAATCATCGTGCGTGTCGACCACCGTCGCGTGCGTGCCGAGCGGCACGGAGACGTTGGCGGCGGGATCGACGAGGTCCGCCAGCAGGTTCGCCGTGGAGCCGTAGCCGTATCCGTAGCCGAAGGACGCGCCGGTGAAGGCGCCCACGTTGGTGAGCGAGAGGTCCGCGGCGGCCAGCGACGAGCCGGCGACGACCTCTTCCGTGAACGTCACGCGGATGGCGTCGATGCGGCCGTCCACGTTCACGTCGCGGTAGGTGAAGGAGAAGATGGCCGGGGCCGCGCCGTCCAGGTAATCGGCCTGGTTTTGGACGTAATGGCCGTCGTTTTCATTGCCGGCCGCGTCCTTCAGGGAGAAGTCGCCCTGGGTTTCGATGGACAGGTCGCCGCTGTCGTCGTGCGTGTCCACCGCCGTGGCTTCCGTGCCGAGCGTCACCTTCACGGTCGCCGACGCCGTGGTAATCACGTTGTCTCCGGCGCCGAACGCGGCACCGGCGAAGTCGCCGTACCCGTAGCCGTAGGCGAAGTCCAGGTCGTTGCGGCGCAGGACGGATTCGTCCGTCACTTCTTCCGAGAAGACCACGGTGAACGCGTCGATCTTGCCGTCGGCATCCTCGTCCAGGTAGGTGAAGGACTTGATGACCGGGGCCGCGCCGTCCAAGAACGTGGCGTGGCTCACCGTGCCGAACACGACCTCGCTGCCGAAGACGTCCGCCGTCTGGGTCGTGGTGTTGCCGGCCGCGTCCTGCAGGACGAAGGAGCCGGACAGCGTGTCGACGGCGATGTCGCCGGAATCCTCATGCGTGTCGACCACCGTGGCTTCGGTGCCGAGCGGCACGTCCACGGAGGAAACCGTTTCCGCGACGAGGTCCGCGGTGCTTCCGCCGAACGCGGCGCCGGTGAAGTCGCCCACGTCGTCGAAGGAGAGGTCCGCCGCGCGCAGCACGGACGCCGCGACCGCCGGTTCCGAGAACGTCACGCGCATCGTGTCGATGCGGCCGTCGCGCGGAACGTCCGTGTCCAGGTAGGTGAAGGAGACGATGGCCGGGGCCGCGCCGTCCGCGGCGGCCAACGGACCGGCCGTGAACGAATCCGCGTCAAACACGTTTCCGGCGTCATCCAAGAACTCGTAATCTTCCTGAATGGACACGTCCGGCGTGGCGTCCGTATCAGGCGTGCTGCCTTCCGTCAGGTCGATCAGATAATGCACCGCGCTCTGACAGGCACCTTCCACGTTCGGTGCCGACACGCTGGCAACCGCATACCCGTCCACCTCGAAGTCGAAACCGTATTCCGGATCTTCTTCGAAATACACCGTGTCCGGATCCAGCAGTTCGGAGAACGGCACGCATACGCCGTCGATCTTGCCGTTCCAGTCGGCGTCGCGGGTGAAGCCGTAGCCCATGGCGGGCGCGGCGTAGTCCTGCAGGTCGAACAGGAGGCCTTCTTCGTCCTGCTCGTTGCCGGCCATGTCTTCGAAGAGGGTCAACGGGGTGACGGGGCTGCCGTACCCGTAGCCGAAGGACACGTCGTACTCTTTCCCCGTGTCGCCTTCCAACGGGTTCGTCAAGAAGTCGCCGAATTCTTCCAAGGTCAGCGTCACGTCCCGCGTGCCGCCTCCATGCGACACACCCGTGACCGCCGTGTAAAGCGGGCCGTCGTCGTCCATGGAGACGGCGAACGAACCGGCAACCACGCCGCCGCTGTCGCCGAGGGCCCGGATGGGCTCGGAGAATATCAGGGCCACCTGGTCCACGTTGCCGTTTTCGTCGTTGTCCAAGAACTGGCGGTTTTCATCGCACTTCGTCCCTTCCCGGTCGGACGTGCACAACGTGGGCAAGGCGCGGTCCGCGGACGTAAACGCCGGGAACGTCCCGCTCGTGTGCGTGTTGTCGTCCGGGTCGTTGACGTTTTGGTCGCTCTTCAAGGAAATTTCGATCTCGGCGTCCGTGTCGCCGTATTCGTTCGATGCGTCGATTTCGGACGCTTCGATGGTGAAGGTCGTGACCGTGCGGGGATCCGTCACGTCCGGTTCCCCTTCTTCAATGACGTAGGCATTGTCATCTGCCCGCACGACGCTCACCAGGGTGAAGTCGGGGTACTGTTCGTCTTCCAGGTCGAACGATCCCGCCAACTTGAGGTTGGTTTCGGTTTCATCCAACACTTCGGACCAAACCACGACCATGGTGTCCACGAAGCCGTCGCCGTCATCGTCCAAGGTTTCCGACGAGAAGACGACCGGCGCGGCGTGGTCCTGCACGTCCGCGTGGCCCAGGTTTTCCTCTACCTGGCCTTCCGTTTCTTCCGTGAACAGCGGGCCGCAGTCGTACGGCCAGCTGTCACAGCGCTCGCCCGTGCCGTTGCCTTCGCCGTCCTGCAGGTTCCAGCCGTAGCCGTACCCATATCCCACCAACGCATCGACGTTGAAGCGGAACGCGACCTCGAAGTCCCCGCTGTCATCGTGCGTATCCACCACGGTGGCTTCCGTCTTGAAATCCACCTGCAGCGACGTATACGAACCGACGGAGAACAGGTTGGAGAAGTCCTCCGCGTCGCTGCCATGCGCCACGGCGCCGGTAAAATCACCGACGTCTGCCAACCGCACGTGATGGCGCCGCAGGACGGACGAGCCGCCGACGACGGTTTCCGAGAAATGCAGGTCGATGGCATCGATGCGGCCGTTCGCGGTTCCCACTTCGTCCAAATAATCGATGCGATAGACGCGCGGGGCGGCGCGGTCCTCGGCGGCGCCGAAGGACTGGCCGTCGTTTTCATTGCCCACCAGGTCGAACACGCCCAGCTCTTCCCCGTCGAGCACGATGGTCACGGACGGCGTGGCATCCGTGTCCGGCGTATCCCGCTCCGCCAATTCCAGGAGATAATCGCCGTAGCCGTATCCCCACGCTTCATCGTCCACCCAACCGCAATCGCCGTCGTCCGACGCGTAAGTGTATTCACCGTCCACGACGGAGAAATTCTCCGGAACCGCTTCGCACGTGTCGCCGTCGCCAATGGGTTCCGAGAAGCGCAACCACAGGCGGTCGATGAAGCCGTTTTCATCGATGTCGTACGTGGACGCCTCCATCAGAATGGGCTTGGCGCGGTCCAGGGTTTCGTCGAAAAACTGCATGTCGTTCACGTTCCGCCAGAACCCGAAGATCTCTTCCAGTTCGTCATAATCTTCATCATCGAGGTGCGCAGTTACATCTGCCTCATGCTGCAGGTCGAACACGCCATACGCTTCTTCCTCGCAGCCCACATCGATATCCGGCGTCACGCCCGTGTCCCACGTGTTGCCCGGCGCCAGGTCCAGCAAATACCGCTTCGAACCGTACCCGAACCCGATGCCTTCACCGAAGGCGGCCGTAATGCCGGTCACTTCGTACCCATCCACGCAGAACTGCTCGTAGGTGTGATAAACGTAGAGGTCCTCACCTTCGACGGTCCCCACGAAGATTTCCTCCGAAAATTCCACGTAGACGCCGTCCAGGTAGCCGTTCGCGTTGCCGTCGCGCGTGGTGGCGTGCACCAAGACGGGCGCGGCGCGGTCCACGGTCTGGATGGTGTGCTCAAGCACATCGAGATCCGCGGCGTCCCGAATGTGGGTGCTGACGCGGCTGTCGTCGTATTCGAACGAAAGCACGACGGATGTGTCGAACACATCCGACTCCGTGAGATCGAACGACGCCTCCCACACGCCACTATTCCCTACGCCCGTTGCCGTGTAGTTGCCGGACGGGATCACGTACGGCGTTCCGCCGGGGACGGATTGCACGTTGATGAAGGCCGGGAACCCGCTCGGCGAGTTCTCCCCGTCCGTGACATACACGGGTTCGCTGAAGTAGACCAAGAGCGTGTCGACGTGGCCGTTCCCGTTGTTGTCTTCCGTTTCCGCCCGCACCATCACCGGCGGGGCGTCATCGTCCGTTTCCGCTCCTTCTCCGTCCAATCCATCCAAACTCACGAGCGCGCCGCCCGGAAGATTGTAGGTGGTGACATCCCGCCAATCATGCTCTTCCTCATCGTTCGGGTTGGCAACATAGGTAATGTCCGGGTTGCCGGGATACGGCGGGCCGGGTTGGCGGAACCCAATGGACGCATCACGCAGGGTCGAATTATTCGTCATCGTTACGACCGGCGTGACGCCCGTGTCGCCCCACCAAAGATGGTCTGAATCCGGCGCATTCCACACGTCTGGCGTGGCAATCTCCCGCTCATCAAGCAACAGGTAGAACACGTTGTCGTAATAGCTTCCCTGGCTGCACGCGTTGTCTTCGTCCGGCAAGCAGGTCCTGATACTGGAAACGTTGTATGCGTAGTCTTCCTCGCCGCTTTCATCCACGACCGACACCGAACCGGTCATGCTCGAGAAATTGTCGTTCAACCCGAACCCATAACCATATCCCCAGGATTCTTCCTCAAATCCGGCACCCCAGGTCACACGGATAGCATCAAGCAAACCGTTGTCGTCGCGGTCGACCGTTTCAACCGTTTGGAACGTGTCGCCCGGGCTGATATCAACGCCCCACAAGGCACCCGTTTCAACAGGGTTGATATTTCCCGGTACCGCGTCTCCACCGTCGATACCGTCGCCCGTATACACAATGGCGTTTGACGCGGGGATTTCAACGGTAAACGGAATGGCATCCCCTCCGTCAAACAAGTCGTTGGTGCGAATCACCACGAAAAAGTCCGCCCCGCGGAATTGGTGGTCCGCCGTGGGCCCGTCGTGCTGCGGAATTTGCACGCCGGCCGTAAAGGAGATGGTGACCGTGCTGTACCCATATCCATACCCGTACCCGAATCCGCCCCAGCCATCTTCTATGATGCCGTCCACCGCAACGAGGGTATCGGCGGCGTCGAAGCGCCCGTTCACACCGACGGACTGGTTGTCCGCGTACACATGCAAACCGGATGTCGCGCTCGTGTTGAGTGATTCGAACAGGCCGCCGTCCACGGTGCCGTCGTACCAACTCGGATGATTGACGTGAAGCGTCAACTCCCGAAGCGTTTCCCCAGCGGATGCGGCAAGATTCAACGCCAACACCGCCACCGGCGTGCTGTTCTCCACGATGCCGGTATCGACGGAAATCAATGAAACGGCCTCTTGTGTCGTGATAGCTGCCTGGGCAGGAGCGAGCGGGGCGACGAGCGCGCCGAACGCAAGAACCAAACCCAGGAACGCGGCACGTACGGGAACCTTGCGGCCCCGTGGGGAACGGGTGGAAACATGCATACAGGGGAAGGACGACGGAAGCGCTCCGCCGGAAACAAAACGACGAAAAGATTTAGTACGGTTGCCAGTATATCACAAAACGGACCGGCAAGTCCGATCCGTTTTGCGTTATCCATAAGTTGGAATGCCTGCGCGCTACTCCCCGGCTTCCGTTCCGGATTCCCACATGCGCTGCCGGTACGTTTCCATCCGTGCGCGCGCCTGCGGGTCGTCCTGGAGCTGCAGAGCCACTTCGTAATGCGAGACGGCGCGGTCGTACTGCCCTTCCCCCGCGTACCAATCGCCCAGGCGGACCATGAGGGCGTAGGTCTGGCCCACGTTCGCCACGGCCGCTTCCAACAACAGCCGGATGGCGTCGCGGGATTCGGGCATGTAGTCCCGCACCAAATCCGCCATGCGGATATACGTGGTTTCATCGGGCGAAACAGCGGCGGCGCGCTGCCAGGCCTCAAACGCGGCCGGATAATTCCCCATTTCCAACAGGGTTTGGCCCATGTTTTCCAAGGCTGGGGCGTCGTTGGGATTCATGGAGAGAATATCTTGGTACACAGCGACGGCTTCTCCCAACCGCCCGAGGGTGTAATACGCGTTTCCCACCTGCAACAGCAGGAAGACGTCCCGTTCTTCGGCGGCGTCCGCCTGGGCCACGGCGTCTGCCAAACGGGCCTCAAAACGGGCGCGGTCTTCGTCCGTCATGCCGCGGTCCACGACTTCCTGCACCGGCAGAATGGGCACGGACGGCTGCGCGCGCCGCCACGCATAGGCGGCCGTTGCCAAAATGACAAGCAGGGCGAGCACGACGATCAACGGCGAAAAACGGGAGGTCGAACGGTTCATACCGCCTCAGCATAACACAAAGCCCCACCCTTTACAGGGCGGGGCTTGCGTTTCTCACGAGAACGTGAGCGAACGGTTGCTACGAACGATTGGCTTGCGCCAAGCGATTAGTAGCCGATCGTGCCACCGAGAACCGGGAGGTTCCGGATGTACGCACCGTCGGCATCAACACCCGTGTTGTCGTCACCCCAGAGGAGGGATCCGTCCAGGTCGACTTCGCCAGCCGGCAGCTGGTTTTCCGCCGGAATGTCCAAGCGGATGGAGTCGTCCATGGCGGCGGAAGCACCGGTGGTGTCCAAGCGGACAGCGTAGGTCTTGGTCTGACCCGCACCGATTTCTTCGGTGCCGAAGGCACCGTCGGCGAAGGTCACCTTGGCGTAGGCCAACGGAGCCGCGCCATCGCACTCGCCACCGTCCACATCGTAGAAGTCCCAGTCGCCCAAGATGTTGGACGGCTCGGCCTTGTTGTAGATCTGCCACTTGGCGGCGTCACCGAGCACGTCGCATTCGTTCCAGGTACCGGCCTCCGCGTTGTTGGAAGACGTCACGCGGAAGGTCACTTCCTTCAGATCCACGTAACCGCGGGAGTCCGCCGTCACGTTGAAGAGCAAGACTTCGTTGAAGCCCGGGATCTGGAACCCGGCCGGCGAACCGGACGCGAGCGAGACGGTGGGCTTGGTCTTGCGCAGAACCTGTTCACGGCCGGCCACGGGGGTCACCGTCGTGATCGTGTTCCCGGACGATTCGCCCAGGGCCTCGAAGTCCTCATCGATGAGGCTCAAGGAAATCCGGTTCCCGGACTGGGCGCCCGTGGAGGACACCGTGTTGGTATCGATCGACACCGTCGCGAGCGCGTGCGTGGTGGTCGGAACGTAGAGATCCAAGTCACCGAAGTGCACCTTGCCGCCCGAGAAGGAGCTGGTGGCCGTGCGGGCGGCGCCGGACTTGTCCGTGTAGGACAAGCGGATGGCGTTCGCAACCGCTTCGTTGCAGCCGTAACCCGCTTCGCAGGTCTCAAGCGTCAGGCTCTTAACAATGTACGGTTCGTTGTTCGTCGAGAAGCGGAAGACGGAAGTGGTCACGCCGGTCGAAGCACCAAGGATGATGTTCGCCTGGGGCGAAGAACCGTCCAACGCGACGGTCAGCTGACCGCTTTCGTTCAGAGTCTGGTAAATTGCGGGGTCTTCCCCACCGTTAACAACTTCAGCGTCCGTGATGGACGTAAGCGTGTTGCCGTCGGCGTCCAAGGCGGTGATGTCGGCCTTGGCGAGCGTCAACCACCACTGGTCACCATCAGCCGGCAGGTTGGCGAAGTTACAGCGGGCAATCAACTTGCCGGTGGTGCCGGCGGGAATGGTCCAGTTGAAACCGTTGAAGTTCACCTTCGCACCGCTAAACGAACGCGGACCGTCCACCAAGGCGCCGGAAGCGGCATCATGGATGGAGCAGGACGTGATGTGCGAGGAGGCTTCTTCTTCCGTGTCCGTGCCGAAGCCGAAGGCGGCGGCCGTAACGCGGACGGCGGAAGCCGTACCGGTCTGGAAGCTCACACCGAGCATGTCCACGTTCTGCGCACCGCGCACGTACGTGGAACTCGACGGCGGCTGGGACGCGGCAACCGTCAACGAGGCGGCCTGGGCGGTCATCAGGTGACCGGTCAGGTTCGCGTTCGGAACGATATCCGTGCCGAGGTTCAGGTCGCGGTTGTTGATGTCGCGGGCCTGGGTGGAACCAGCAACGAAGGTTGCGCGGATGGTTTCCCCGTTGGAAACAGTGTACGGGGCGTTGCCACCCTTGGCGTCCACGAGCAGCTGCAAGTCGATGGACTCACCGGCGCGCATGGCCCAGTCATCCGGGAAGGCGACGGAAGCCTCTGTGTCGTTACCGCTCATTTCCACCGGGCCGGAAACCGTCGCGCCCGTGGCCTTGTCGACCAAGCGGAAGTTCTGGTAGTTCCGGTTGGTGCCTTCACCGATCAAGTCGGCACCGGTAACGCTGAACGCCAGGTGGCGGATCGTGGCTTCGTTCTCGCTGGTGACAGTCAGGTCCATCAGGACAAGGCCGTTCTGGTCCAGGTTGAAGCGGGAAGCCGTCGGCCCGTTGAAGGCGAAGGTCAGCTTGCCGCCCTGGATCTGGGAGAACGAGCAGGAGCTGCCCGTGTTGGCACAGGAGCTGCCCGTGGCGCGGTAGGCGGGCGAACCGTCAACGACGGCGACGCCGAAACCGTACTTCGTGCCAATGGCGTAGATGTCCGAAGATTCGTCCACGGACACCTTGATTTCATCCCCGCTCTTGCCGCCGATGTCGGCCTTGAGCTGGAAGATGCGGTTGTTGCCCTGGGCAATTTCGAACTGGTTGGTGAAGATGAAGTCCACCGTGTCCGAACCCGAGCGCGTACCGACCGCCACCAGAACGTCGTTCTGGAAGAGGTTGAAGTTGTCGTGGTTGGAAGCGGCGTCCACCGTCAGGCGGAGGCGCTGCAGGCGCACGCTCTCTTCAGAGCTGGACGCCAGGTGGAATTCACCGATCACGGCCTGCTTCTGGCCGAGAGTCGGGTTGGTGATCGTGCCGCCCTTGGAGAGCGTCAGGGTGCCAACTTCCGTAGCGGAAAGGGACACCGAGGCGCCGCGCACCGGGAAGTTGCCGCCCACAGTGGAGCCGCTCACGACCTTGTTCGCGGATTCGATCTCGAAGAAAAGCGTGTCACCGCTGTTCACCGTTTCGGAGTCAGCAATGTCAGCCACCACCGAGATGGTGCGGGTCTGACCGCTGGCCAAGGCCAGGTTCAGCGTGCCGAAGGTCACTTCGCGGGAAGCGGAGTTGACCGTGCGGCCACTGGTCAGGCGGGTGTTACCTTCGTAGAGGTACACGGATTCCACGTTGTTGGTGGAACCGAGACCGCCCTGCTTGATGGTAAGGGAGTTCACCGTCGTCGCACCGTTGGTGGAAGACAGGTTGAACTTCGCCAGGACGACGCCCTGGGCACGAGCCGCGATGGTCGTGGAGGCCGGGGAGTCGGAGGCGAGGGAAACCGTCAGGCCACCCTGGACCTGCTCAGGGAGCTGGGCCGGGTTGGAGTAGGCGGCTTCGCGGGACGCCAGGTTGGCGCCCGTGTTGATGGCGGACAGGTTGATGCCGCTGCCGTCCAACGCGTTGCGCGTCTGAAGGCGGTTGGCCGTGAAGCCGTCCGACGTCACGAGGCGCTTCGTGTTGTTCTGGATGACGTAGTAGGAGCCATCCGTGTCGCGCACCAAGGCGCCGTTGTAGGCGTTGGCGGCGGACGTCAGGGACGGACCAACCGTGTAGTCGACGAAGAACACGTCGGCCACGTCGTCGATGAATTGGTTCCAGTCGCTGCCGGCGAGGCCGGTGGCGACTTCTTCCGTCTCAATCCAGCGGAGCACGCCGTTCGGGGAGACCGCGTAGGTCTTGGGGTCGCTCTCGATCTTGATCCAGCGGGAGCCGGGGCGATACGAGACGTTCCCGCCGAGCGGAATGGCCGCCAGCTCGCTGTCGGAAATGGTCTGGACGCCGGAGAAATCCGCGTACCAGGTGAAGTAGGTCTTTTCGTTGGGGAAGGCGTAGCGCTTGCCGTCCTGGCCGTAGTAGTACAGCGTGGACAGCGTGGTGCCGCGGACGAGGTCTCCGGGCGCAGCGGCGCGAGCCGTGAGCGGCGCAACGAGGGAGGAGAACCCGACGGACCAGAGCATGGTCGCCGCGGCCACCGCCGACGTCAGCGCGCGCTTCCCCGTCTTGAGGGAGCTTTGCATAGCATTGAAAAACGTCAGAACCTTTTTTGGTATTAAGGGCGAAACGCAGCCTTTCGGCCTCGACCTTTTAGGCGTTTCGTATCGACGAGCCTTGGAGACGGATCCGCCTCCAAGCGGGAGGAACGTGCGGGTGGCACGACGCCGCCGGCTTGGGGGCTGACCCGTTTTAGGGCGCTTCCGTGGTTTCCGGTACGTCCGTGGGTTCTTCTGGCGGCGCTTCAACGGGCCGTTCGGGTTCCACCATGCGTCCGGCGGTGTATTGGATTTCCTGCGCGGCCAGTTCCCCTTCCACGCCGTTGAGGATGTTTCCGGCCTGGGCGAGCAGGTCGAACGCGCGGCGGTAGCCGCCGGCGGCCATGACGTTCATGGCGTCGGCCAGCAGTTTGTCCAACGGGAGCAACTCCGTAACGGCCTGGTTGGCGGCGGCAAGATAGGAGCCGGCTTCTTCCGCGGGCAGGGCAGCCACGGCTTCCCTTAGGACGGCCGCACGGGAGCGTGCGGTGGTAAACCGGACGGCGGTGCGTTGGTATTCCCGGCGGAAGTTGCGCTGCAATTCCTCGCTGGTAACCGCCTGTTCGTATTGCTCGTGGGTTTCCACCAAGGTGCTGACCGTTTGCGTTTCCGCCTGCTTGACGGTTTCCCGCGCGACGGCGACTTCTTGCAAAACGGCTTCGGAGGCGTCGGAAACGGGCGCTTGTTCCAACAGGACGTTCAGCGCTTCCGTCTTCCGCGCGAGAACGGCGGCGGCTTCGGCGACCAGTTCCGGCGCGGAAACCTGCAGGGCGGCCAATTCTCCGTGGGCCGAATCGAGTTCCCCTTTCATGCTGGCCACCGCGGTGCGCATGCGGTCTGTGCGGTACGGGACGTCCTTGGCGGTGATTTCCACGGCTTCTTGCATGCGCCGTTCCGCGAAGGCGGCGTGCAGGCGCACACGGTCCTTTGGCGTGCCGGCGAGGCGGATCTGCACCCGTTCGCCCGCCAGCTTCATGGGGTACAGGACGTCGCCCGGCAAACTGTTGCCCGCGGACACCGTGGTGACCCAGCCGGAGAGCACCAGCCCGGCGGCACCCGCCGCGGCGGCCATGGGACGCAGGAAGGCCCGGGTTTCGTGCGCCGCGTAGTCCAGATAGTCGGCCAGCGTGTAGGCGGACGTGCCGGCCGCATCTTTTACGGAGGCCGAGAGTCCGGCCTGTTGCGCCACCGACGCCCAAACGTCTTTTTGCGCACGATCGCCAAACGAACCGCCGAGGGCCGGTTCGTCGCGCAAGGAGCGCAAGAGGTTTTTGACGTCGTGGTCGGTCACAAGGAAGGAGGCTAGGGTTCCATCAACTTACGGAGGGAACGGACGGCGCGGTACAGAAGGACGTTGGTGGCGTTCACGGATCTCTTGAGGTCTGCCGCGACGGCGGAAATGGGCAGGTCCGACAGGTACCGCAGGGACAGGGCGCGGGCTTGGTCCGGCGGCAGGGCGTTGAGCGCCCGACGCACCAGCGAAACGTCTACGTCCCGCTGCACCTGCTGCGCACCCGCCGAACCGTCGGACAAGGTGTCCTTCCAAGAGGAATCCTCGTCCAGCGAAACCGTCTCCCGGCGTTGGCGGTAGAACTCGGCGATGACTCCCCGGGCAACGGTATGCAGCAAGCCGGAGAGATGGTCCACCTGGGTGGACGTGCAGTAGTTCCACGCCCGGAGGAAGACCGTGGCGGCGGCGTCGTGCGCGTCTGCAGCCGTAGGCAGCTTGGCGGCAAGAAACCGGTAGATCCGATCCACGTACAGTTGGTAGAGGCGGGCATAGGCCCGTTCGTCCCGATGCACGCGAACGCGGAAGAGCAGAAATTGTTCGAGGTGCCTGCTCACAAAGGTGTAGTCGTCGCGTTAAGGGAAAAACTTACGCGGCCGACGAATTAGCAAGCACCCTAGCGGAAAAAGCCTTTTTCTTCAATGTTTTGACCCAGCATTCCCACGTCCGTTCCCTTCCCTCCCGCCCAAAATGACCCTGTGTATAATTGACAAAATGTTCGTGTTTGGCTACGCTGGTGTAGCCAAACGTAAGTGGATAAGTGGCCTATGTCCCTCCAGAATGTCATCCGCGTTACCGTCGCCGAGGCCGCCCGTTTGTTCGGCGTTTCCCAGCGCACCGTGCGGCGCGCCATCGCCAACCAGGAGATCACCTACGTCGTGGTCCAGGGGCGGTACAAGCTTAATTTCGAGTCCGTCTTGCGCTGGTCCCAGGCCACCACCACGGTACGGAACAAGCGGGACAAGACGGGCATCGGCCAATACGTGGACCGGTGGAAAATCCGCAATCGGCTGTATTCCCCGAATCCCCAAGTCCTGAATGAACCAGAGGGGTCGAAACCGCCCGATTCCCCGCCCCTCCCCTAAGCCCGCCCTGCGGGTTTTTCCGTTATTTTAGCCAAAAACTCGCCATAATCCATTGACAGGATCCTGTTTTCCTGCTATGATCCTTCCTTAATTCTCGCCTCAACCAGGCGGCAAAACGAACCTCTATGAAGATCGCCATGATCGGTCAAAAGGGGATTCCTGCACAGGCGGGCGGCATTGAGCGCCATGTGGAGGAACTCTCGGCCGAACTCGCGCGGCGCGGCCACGAGGTACTCGTGTTCTGCCGCCGCTGGTATACCTGGCCGGTGCGTACGCACCGTGCCGTGCGTTGTATTGCCACCCCGTCCATCCGCACCAAGCACCTGGACGCCATCACCCACACCTTCACGGCCATCGTGCGGGCGGCGTGGGAAGGCGTGGACGTCTTTCACATCCACGGCGTCGGCCCCGCCCTGTTGGCGTGGCTGCCGCGCCTGTTGCGTCCGTCCGCCCGCGTGGTCGTGACCTTCCACTGCATCGACCGTTCGCACGGCAAGTGGGGCGGCTTCGCCCGCCTGATGCTGCGCCTGGGCGAATGGACGGCCCTGCGCTCGCCGGGCGCCACCATCGTGGTGTCCAAGTCGCTGCAGACGTACGTGCGCATGCAGTACGGCGTGGACGCCGTGTACATCCCGAACGGCACCCGCTTCCACACGGAGCGGCCGGAGCTGAAGCACCTCGCGGACTTCGGCCTGGAACCCGGGAAGTACCTGTTGTTCTGTGCCCGTCTTGTGCGCCACAAGGGCGCCCACCTGCTGATCGACGCGTGGAAGCGCCTGCAGGCGGAACGGCCGGATCTGACGGCAGGCCGCAAGCTCGCCATCGTGGGTGGCTCCGCGTTTACGGACGCCTATGTGGCGGACCTGCGGAAGCAGGCGGAAGGCGACCCGTCCGTGGTGTTCACCGGCGCGCAAACCGGCGAGGCGCTGCACGCGCTGTTTGCCGGCGCCTACGCGGCCGTACACCCGTCCGAATCGGAGGGTCTGCCCATCGCCGTGCTGGAAGCCATGTCGTATGGAAAGTGCGTGCTGTCCTCGGACATTCCGGAAAACCTGGAACTGACCCAGCAGCACGGCATGTCCTTCCGCGTCGGACAGGTCGAAGACCTCGTCCAGAAACTGGCGATGCTGCTCGAACATCCCGAGTTGGTGGAAGCCGTGGGCGCCGAAGCCCGCGCCTACGTGGCCAAGCACTACGACTGGGAAGATATCGGCGAGCAGACCATGTATCTGTACGAAGCGCTGGATTTCATCCCGAATTTGAAGATGCAGAGCGCCTAAAAACACCCCCGCAAACGCGGGGTGTTTTTGTTCGTGCTTTGTTCGGCGTTGACAGGCCTTCCGAAGACGCCCCGCGGCGGGGATTCGGCGGGCGCCGTTGGCTCCGTTTTTCATTTTCCCGAAGGTTTCTCCCTTCTTTCTTCGTTCCGACCGACACGTCAATTATCCACAGGCCGTCAGTTCCACGTACGTTTCCAACAGCCGTTCGTGATGGTGCCGCAGGTGGAAACGGCCGGTTATTTCGGCCCGGGCGGCGCGGGCCAAGCCCAGGCGGAACCGTTCATCCTCCGCCAGCCGCCGGAAAGCCTCGGCCCAGGCGGCGGCATCCAGGGGCGGGAGCAGCCAACCCGTGTGCCGGTCGTCGATTTGCTCGGGAATGCCGCCCACCGCGCTGGCCACCACCGGCTTGCCGTGGGCCATCGCTTCCAATGTGACCAACGGGAAGGTTTCCTCCACGCGGGACGGGACGGCCACGGCCAAGGCGCCGCGATAGGCCGCCTCCAGAGCTTCCCCGCCCAGGTGGCCCAGAAACCGCATGTTGCGCGTCCCGTGGGCCAGGCCGCGCAGCCGCGCTTCGTCCGGCCCCGTGCCGACGATGCGGAACGGCACGTCCGGCAAGAGCTTGGCGGCTTCGATCAGCGTTTCGACGCCCTTCTCCGGCACCAGCCGGCCGACGAACAGTACGTATCCTTCGTGGGCGTATGTGGGCCGGAACGCGGACGGGTCGATGCCGTACGGGTTCACCCGGATGCGCTCCTTGGGGAACCCGGCCGCCACCAACCGCCCGGCCATATAGCGCGACGGGCAGATGAACAGGTCCACGCCGCGCCGCCAAATGTCCAACCGGCGGTGGAACCGGAAGGCCGCGGCCTGCAACAAACTGGCGGCAAAGGAATCCTTGTGGAACCGCGAAAACGCCAGGCGCAGGACGCCCGCATTTGGATCCGCATTTTTCCCGCACCCCGGCGCCCACACGTTGTATTGCGGCGACACGAGATGATGGTCGTGCACGGTCATCGCCACGGGAACGCGCATGACGCGCAACGTATCCAACACGGACGGCGACAACTGGGTGTAGATGTTATGGATGTGGCAGAGCGCCGGCTTGGTTTCCGCCACCAGGGACGCCATCTTGCGCCGGGCTTCCAGCGAATACAGCATGCGGCCCACGGTATGCAGCCCCTGCGCGTTCATCCGTACTTCCTCCGTGAGAACCCGGCTGGGGAAAAACCGCGCGTACGGCGTAGGCAGGTTGTCCGGATGCGCCATGGCGAACGGCGCCACGCGGTGCCCCTGCCCTTCCAGCCACGCCGAAAGGTCGAGGACGTAGCGCTCCGCGCCTCCCCGGGGGAAATAGAATTTGTTGGCTTGGATGATGGTCATATTGACGCCGCTCAATTTCTCCCCTACGATGTTCGCATCACCACGGAAGAGACCCTTGCGCGGATACGTCCTCGCCGGGGGCTTTTTCATTTTACCTCCGATACGACACCTTGTTCTTTACGTCCTCAAGACAAACGATCCGCACCTCCGTTCTCTTCAGAAGAATGGAACACTTCGCCATGGGCGCGGGAGAGATCACCGTGCACGGAATGCCTTTCTCCTGCCAAAATCGGACAAGCGGCGCGTAATCTCCATCGCTTGAAACGAGTACGACGGACGATGGCGTTCGTTCGTAGACGTCCCTCACGGCCTGCAAGACGAGATCCGCGTCGCAATTTCCTTTCGCCTTCCCCATACCATCATAGACGACTTCCTTGAAAACCATGGCATACCCCGCGGATTGCAAGGACGTATACATCTGCGCGTGCTTTGGAATGAGGCCGATGAAAAGATGGGCAGTCGATACGCCGTATTTTTGCCGCAGCCAGGAACGAAACCTGCGATAATCAATTTTCCACGCGGCAGACGCGACGCCTTTGTAGACATTCGCCCCATCGAGATACGCGATACACGGTCGTTCCGTCATACATGTTCCCGTTCCTCCGGCACCAAGGCGGCCAAGAGTCCGCCGTACAACCACAGGTAAAAGGCGAAGGCGCGGATTTCCAACGCCGTCGACAAGAAGGAGATGAGCGCGGCGCCCAAGACGGCCCCCGCATACCCGGCCCCGAGCGCCCGGACGAACGGCGTCTTCCCCCGGCGGAATGCGCGCGTGCCGACGCGGAACAGCAGGACGTACATCCACAGGAAAAACGCCAGACCGAGCGTGCCGGTTTCCCCCCACAGGGCGAACCAGCTGTTGTCGATATAGCCGTCCGTGCCGAAGACGCCATAGGGCAGGCCCAGGCGTTCATACACGACCGTGTTGCCCAAGGCGGCGGCCGCTCCCCCGCCGAACTGCCCCGGCCCGAAACCGAACAGCGGCGAGGCGGGCACCACCACGCGCGGCACCTGCACCATCCAATACACGCGGCCCAAGCCATAGTATTCCCCGCGCCAGCGGGCGGCGCTGAAGGCCTCGTAAAACCGTTCCACCAAGGTTTGGCCCGGCGCCTCGGTGATGAACCGCACGTTCAACCCCGACACGCCCACGTAGGCGAAGACCACGACGGCGACCGTCGCGAAGGCCGCCAACACACGCTTGTCCCGGTACAACCAAACGGCCACGAATAGAAAGCCGAGCAGGAACGCGAACCACGATGCGCGGGAATACGTGAAGATCAGCGCCGGAATCCCCAACGCCAGCAGCAGCCACGTCCATTCCCGATATCGTCCTTTCGTGCGGAATTCATATAAGAACGCCGCCGCGGGCACGAGGAAAAACGCCAAGAAGTTTCCCAGCCGGTCGTAGCGGCCCATGGTGGCGAAGGCGCGCGAACCCGGATCCCAGAACTGCGACGTGCCTGCCGTGAGCGTGATATCTCCCAACGCGCGCGCGTCCGACGGCAGCAAGAAGGCGTCCAATGCCCCGCCGGTGAGCCGCTGGATGATGGCAAGGATGGCCTGGAACGCCGCCACGCCGAGCAACGCGCCCGTGAGGCGACGCACGTACGCTTCCGACGGCGCCAGGTTCAACGCAATGAAGAAGACCAGGATGAACCGGAGGATTTGCCGGGCGCCCAAGACGGCGATGTCCGGCGGCACGGCGTTGATGAGGGCGGACGCAACCAGGGCGGTGATGAACAGGCCGAACGGGAGGGACAGGGCGGTTTGCCGCAACCCCTTCCCGCCGTTCTTCCCTCCGGCGAAGGCGTGCCACAGCGCCACGGCCGCCAGGACATAAATCAATCCTTCGGGAAGATAGCGGGCGAAGACGTACATCTCGTCCGGGACGAATTTCAGCAGGAACGGTTCGAACGGGAGATAGACGGCGAGGGCGGCCAGGGCCGCGCGCGGCCGGGCAAGGGCGGCCACCGCAGCCGCCGCGCCTACGATGACGGCCACCAAGGCCAAGGGCGAAACGAATGCCTGCAGACCGACGAGAACGCACAAAGCCGCCACGGCCAATGCCGCGACGCCCGTCTTGAACGGCACGCGCCCCTTTCCCTCCAGTTCCTCCATACGCATGTCATTTTAGCACGGACAACGAAAAAACGGCGGTGGAACCCGTCCCCAAAGGGATGGTTCCACCGCCGCGAGAGTTTCACACGGCTTCGTCAGCCGCTAGCCGCTACTGCACCTGCACGTTGCAGATATTGTTGGCGCACAGCAGGGCGCAGGCCCCGCTGGCCGTCCAGTTGTCCACGATGCGGAAGTACGCCAGAACGGCGCCGTTCGCATCACGCACGCGGGGCGCGAACTTGTTGCGCCCCGTCGCGTCCGGCCCCACGCGCAGGATCTCCGTGAAGACGTACGGCCGGTTGTCACCGGTGTACGCCACGGGATGGTCCAGCGGCGGGGGCTGGGTCGGATCGACCTCGTTGAGCCAGGTGAACGGGTTGTCCTGGCCCAGATCGATTGTGGCGATGTCGCCTTGGGTGATGGGCGTGCCGTCCGGGCCGGGATTGAGGCCCAGGCTGACGGCGCCTGTCACCGTAACGTTCACCACCGAGGCGTTCTCCGCGTCCACCTCACAGTGGACGTTGCCAACCGGCGTGGCAGGCGGAGGCGGCTCCTCGCCCGCATCCGGCTCTTCTTCCTCCTCGTCGTCCGGCGGCTCCGTGGGCGGGACGCAGACCATGACGGCGTTGTCGACGATGCCGTCGCAGTCGTTGTCGATCCCGTCGCAGATTTCCGCCCCGCCGTTCGTCGGGCGGCAGAAGTACTCGCAACCGTCCGCCGGATCACCGTTGACGTCGTGGTAGTCCGCGGCGCACGCGCCGGGAGCCACCGTGCAGGCGCCGCTCACGCAGGCCTGCTGCTCCACGCGGTACAACGCGCAGACGTTCCCGCACTGTCCGCAGTTGGTCGGATCCGTCTGGACGTCGAAGGTCTCGTCGACCTCCCCGTCGCAGTCGTCGTCCCGGCCGTTGCAGAGTTCCACCCCGCCGTTGAACGGCACGCAGGCGTACTCGCAGCCGTCCGCCGCGTTGCCGTTGGCATTGTGGAAGAACGGATCGCAGGCGCCCATCACGCAGGCACCGTCCACGCAGGACGCGGACGCCTGGGCGAAGGCGCAGACGATGCCGCACCCGCCGCAGTGGTTCACGTCGCCGTCCAGGTCGTACCCGTTGTCGGGCACGTCGTCGCAGTCGTCGTCCAGCCCGTTGCACTGCTCGGGCACCGGATCGACGACTCCTTCGCAGGAACCCCACACCCCCGGATCATGGCAGGTCTGGGTGCCCGGACGGCACTGCCCCGGGCGCTGGTTGCACACCCGGGTGGAACCAGGGTAGCAGGCGCAGAGTTCGTCCACCGCGCCGTTGCAGTTGTTGTCCAGGCCGTCGCAGGCCTCGACCCCGCCGTTCGTCACGACGCAGGCGTATTCGCACCCGTCCGCCGGGTTTCCATTGAGATCATGGAACCCGGGAGCGCACGTTCCGACGGCGCAGGCGCCGTCCACGCAGGCGGGCGTGGCGTTGGGCATCGTGCAGACGTTGTTGCACGCGCCGCAGTTGAGCGGGTCGGTGTCGAGGGCGAATCCCTCGTCCACCTCGCCGTCGCAGTTGTCATCGATGCCGTTGCAGGCCTCGATGCCGTTGTTGCGGACAATACACGGGCCGTACTCGCACCCGTTGGCATCCTGCCCGTCCAGGTCGTACCAGAACGGGTTGCAGGCGCCCATCGTACAGGCGCCCGCGACGCACAGCGCCGCCGCGCGGTCGAAGTGGCAGACATTGCCGCACGCGCCGCAGTTCTTGGGATCCGACGCGAAGGCGAAGCCGTTGTCGGGCTCACCGTCGCAGTCGTCGTCCAGCCCGTTGCACTGCTCGGGCTGGGGGCCGACGTCCCCTTCGCACGCACCCCAGATTCCGGGGTCGTGGCAGGTCTGCACGCCCGGGCGGCACTGCCCCGGACGCTGGTTGCACACCCGGGTGGAACCGGGCACGCAGGCGCACTGCTCGTCGATCGTCCCGTCGCAGTTGTTGTCCAGGCCGTCGCAGGCCTCGACGCCGCCGTTCGTCACGGAGCAGGCGTACTCGCAGCCGTTGGCGTCCTGCCCGTCCAGGTTCACGAACCCGTCCAGACAGCCGGCCACCACGCATCCGCCGTCCCGGCAAGCCGGAACGGCATTGGCCAGGTGGCAGACGCGCCCGCAGGAGCCGCAGTTGAGCGGATCGGTGTCGAGGGCGAATCCCTCGTCCACCTCGCCGTCGCAGGTGTCATCCACGCCGTTGCACAGCTCGAGGCCGCCGGGATGCGGCACGCACGGGTATTCGCACCCGTTGCGGTCGTCCCCGTCGACGTCGTGCCAGTAGAGGTGGCACGCACCCATCACGCAGTCGCCCTCTTCGCAGCGGGCGGCGGCGTTCGGGAAGGAGCAGGCGCGGCCGCAGAAGCCGCAGTTGGCGACGTCCGCGAGCAGGTCGAAGCCGTTGTCGACTTCCCCGTCGCAGTCGTCGTCGAGGTAGTTGCACACCTCGGACTGCGGGCCGACGGCCCCTTCGCAGGCGCCGTACAGGCCGTCCACGCAGGCGCGGACGCCACGCTCGCACCGCCCTTCGGCGATGCCGCAGACATCGGTGGATTCGGCGATGCACTCGCATCCCTCCTCGTCCACCAGACCGTCGCAGTCGTTGTCGAGGCCGTCGCAGCGCTCGACCCCGCCGTTGGTGGGGACGCACAGGCCGTACTCGCACCCGTTGTCGTCCTCCCCGTCGACGTCGTAGAACCCCGCCTGGCAGCGGGCGATGACGCAGCGGCCCTCCGCGCAGGAGGACACGGCGTGCGGCAGGTCGCAGACGATACCGCATCCGCCGCAGCGGGCGGGATCCGACGCAAGGTCGAAACCTTCGTCCACCTCGCCGTCGCAGTCGTCGTCGATGCCGTTGCACTCCTCCGCCGAGGCGGGAAGCACGGCACCCACGCACACAGGCTCCCACGCGCCGTCGATACAGCGCTGGATGCCGATGCGGCAGCGGCCCCGGTTCAAGAACGAACCGTTCTCGTCCTGAGGACCGCAGGGGCGCGTATCCCCATCCGTGCAGCCCGGAGGCGGTGAACCGCCGTCCGCGGGAGGATGCCCCGCGTCCACCGGAGGGTGTCCGGCGTCGGGCGGGCTGGGATTGGCCGCGCAGCCGCGGATGCCGATCTCGCCGTTGCACCCGCAGCCGTTGTTGAAGTCACGGCCGTCCTCGTAGCGCGCGTGCGGCGCGCAGTCCTCCTCTCCGACGAAGCCGTCTTCGTCGTAGTCCTGGCCACAGGCGGCCAGAGAACACAGCGCCCCGCACAGCAGGGCGTAGATCCAGTTGCGGTCCATGATGAACCTCCGCCCGGTGCGCCGGGCAACGCATGGCGATATTTCTCGCCGATTGTGAAAGAAATGGTCGTTCACGCCCACCCCGAACCATTCGGAGAGGACCCGGTTTTCTAGCACCCTTTGCGCCAAACGTCAAGGAATTCACCTGTTTTTACAAAAAGAAGAGCCCCCGCACCGATCGCTTGCGCGAATCGGATACGGGGGCAGAAGTGCGGCTTCTTTTTTGGGGAGGGGGCGGGTGGCGAACCTGGAGTTAGAACTCCAGATAGAGTGCGGAGCCGAGGCTCCTGCCGCCGGGGCTCCACGGCTCGCTGACCTTCGGCTCGACGGAATGACCGTCGAGCCAGTAGTCGCAGTCCCAGTCGCTTCGTGCGGAACCGTCTCCGGTCCAGCCGTAGCTGAGGAACTTGCCCGGCGAATCGCCGCCGGTGGCAGTGCCGTTGACGAAGAACTTCTTCGTCCCGCGCCGGTTGCACGTGATATCGGCCATTTGGCCGCTCACATTCTTTTCGCACGTCCAATAGGGTCCTTCCTTCCCCTCGTGCGCTTCGATCGGATCGACGCGCAGCGACTGCAGGGTGCGCCCCTGCGGTGCCGTGCACCGCATCCGCAGGGTCCCTCCCTGAGGATTGGGATCCCCACCGTCAGGGTTGCCGTCGGTCTGCTGGACACAGACCTCCTGGCCGCCGACCGTGGCGGGTTCGAACCCCTGGGGGCAGTTGATGCCCCCGCCTCCGCCGTCGGGCTGGCCGTCCGTCAGGCAGACGGACATGCCGTCCACCACCCCGGGAACGAACCCCGACGGGCAGGAGAACTCCTGCCCGAAGTCGATGTCCTCCAACCCGCCACAGGCGGGGAGGAGGGTGAACGCGATGGCGGCCGCGGCGGCCGCCGGGAAAAAGATCGTCTTCATGGTGGCCTCCTCAGGCCTTCGACTAGGCAACATGCCCAGCCGCAATCCCGATGATTGTCATGCGGGAAGAAAGCACTATACCGGAAAACCTGCCTTTTGTCAAGGGTCGGAGGAAAAGAAAGAGGCCCCCGCACACTCGCTTTTTCAAGCGAATGCACGAGGGCCAAGAGAACGGTAGAACGGTTAGAACATCCAGCCGGCACCGAGCCGGACAGCGAGCGCGAGCCCGTTGCCCGTGCGCTCGGCACCATTGACGACGACCGAGGCCCAGTCGTACCCCACCCCCAGATCGCCGGTGACGACGAAGTGGGGGATGGGCTGCCAGAGCGCCGCGAAGTGCAGGTCGGGCGTTGCCGCCGAGACCTTGCCCAACGCGTTCGGATGAGCCTGCGCGGTCCAATGACCCGCAAAGGTGGCGCCTGCGCCGAGCTTCCACTCCTGGCTCACACCCCAGAGATGCTGGGCGCGGACCAAGAGGCCGTGGCCCCCAACGCCGACGGACTTACCAGCGACGTTGTGGGTGTCTTCCCGGTGGTAGGACCACCCGAGAGAGAAGACACCGATCCCACCGACCGCGGCGGAAGGGACGTGCAAACGAACGTCCAGCCCGAAGGCCAGATTATCCGAGCCACGGAACGTGTACGTCGCCCCCCCCACGTCGGCCCTGACGGCCGGTTGGGTGCCTGCGCCGAAACGCAGGCCCACGCCGAGCTGCAGCCGACCGGCGCTATCCTCGAGGTCGCCCACGCGACCATTGATGCCGTGGAGAACCCTGACGATGCCGGGGGCCTTCTTGCACGCCTCCCCTTGCGGATCGGTCGCGCATTCAGGGGCGCCGTAGAGCGTCAGCTCCAGGGTGGCGACACGTCCCCGGAGACCCGCGCAGGCCAGGCGATCCTCGCGGGTCGGCTGGGCCTTTTCACAGGCCTCCTCGGACCCACGGACGTCCGTACCGAGCTTCTCGAGGAGACGGACCGCCTCTGCGGCAGTCCTATTCCCCTCGTCCGCGAGGGCCTTGGCCTCCGCGATCTTGGCCTCGAGGTCCTTCTTCAGGGCCTCGAGACTCTCGGAGGTCCGCCGACTCTCAGCCTCACGCGTGGCCTTCTCGCCACGCTGAAGGCGCTGCAGTCGCCACAGAGTGCACTTGTGCTCCTTGTAGACGCTCCGCAGCCTCGAAGGGCTGGTGGGATCGTTGCAGAACTCGACCCTGAGGTGATCCTCCGTGTCGTCCTTGTTCACGGCCGACAGGTCGCAGCGGGCGTCCTTCGCACCCTGCCAGGACGGGGTGGGCTTGGAGGCGTCCCACGTGCCGCCGCCCGCCTCGCAGGCGGCCTTTTCCTTCTTCGGGTCGGCACGGCAGACGCCGTCCTTCCCGAAGATGTCGCCGGCGGCCAGACAGGCCGCCGCCCGCTTGGCCACGTCGGCCGGGCTCTCCGCCTTCTTGGCGGAGCCCGCGACGGAGGCGGGGGTGAACACGACCGTCCCCTGACCGGGAACGGAGCGGCTCCACCCCTGCGCGAACGCGGGGGTGGAGAGAACGAACACGACGGCCGCCGCGAAGGCGACCTGCATGGACTTCGACATCTGAAGCTCCTTTGCCACGCAGCGCGCGGCGGGGGTGGGGTTGGAACGCATGTTTCCTCCCTTCGCCTCTGTAGGCGACGGGTTTTGCCGTGACGGACCATCCGCCACGCACGCCACCCGATGGGAGGCGCCCGACCATGTTCTGAACCGGTTGTAAAGGTTCGTTCGAGCATGCGTTCGGGCCATGAAACGCGGGGATTCCGTGTTCCTTGGCCCGGCCGCCTGCTCAAGTGGCCTGGCATCGTCCCGCGCCGTAAGGAGGAGGTACGGCGGGTGGATACCAGGCCGCCAGAAAAGGCGGTTTTCGTCTTTTTTGAAGAGGTGACTATAGCGTCTTTTCACGTTCCTGTCAAGCCCCTTCGCTTCAAAACCTTCGAAAAATAAGCAAAAACGGCCGTTTTGGCCGTTCCTCCCCTTCACGCCGTTCTTTAATCATCCTCATGCAACAATTGGTGCCGGCGGCGCACGCGTTCCGCGCGCAGCAGCACGTACCCCGCCCCGACGAACCCGCCCAGGAAGAACCCGGACAGGCCGTTAGCCACGAAATTGGGCCGGACCGGCCAGCGGGAGTTCAACGGGGCGTCGATGAGGCGCACCTGCACGTTGCCGCCCGAGGTGTATTCCCCCACCCGTTCCCGCAGCACGAACCCCACGGCCTGGGCGATCAATTCCGCCTGGCGCACGTCCGGATGGAAGGCCGTCACCGTAAGGATGCCGGACCCGCGCGAAACGGTGGGCGTAACGGTCCGCGTCCACGCCCGGCGGCGGCGGTTGTCCTGCGTGGGGAAATACCGCGCGTCGATGGCGAAGCCGGCGTCTAACACACGGTCGAAGAACGTGGTGGTGTAGACGATGGTCGCCAGGTTTTCCGCGATGCGTTCTTCGGAGCGGCTGGCGGTGAAGGCGTCCACGGACGCGCCGACGTCCTGCATCACCAACAGGCGCACGGTGGACGAATACTTCATCGGCTCCACGAAGGAAACGCCGACGGACAAAATCAATCCCGCCAGGGCGAACAAGGCGACGTATTCCCATCCGCGCAGCAGAGTTGAAGCGTAGCTTGGCCGGGGCATATCTCCTCCTATGATAGCAGAGCGCGGGCGTTCGCGCAGCGTCGCGGGCGTTAACGCAGCGTTACGCGCACGTCGCGCCGTTCCCCGTTGCGATCCACGACGAAGGTAACGGTCTGATCCGCGGCCGCGCCTCCCAACTCTTCGTCCAACGAACGGGCGCCGTCCAACGAACGGCCGTCCAGGGAAACCAGCACGTCTCCCGCGCGCACGCCGCCCACTTCGGCGGCGCTTCCCCGCCCCACGGACGTGACCAGTAAGCCCGTCGTCGGCAGGGACACCTGCAACCCCACGGAGAGGGACAGGTCGCGATACGTCAGGCCGAGGGTGCCGCGCGTGGGGGCGCCGTCGCGCAGCAAGGCGCGGAATGCGGGCAGGAAGGTCTCCACCGGCACGGCGCCGTCTTCGTCTACAGCCAAGCCCACCAGTTCGCCGTCGGCGTCGTAAACGGGGGAACCGGGGAGGGCTACGTCCACGTGCAGGCGGCGCGCGGCGCGGTCGGAAGACGCGGCGGCCGGACGCACGTTGGCCCGCAGACGCACGGACGAAAGGGCGCGCGCGCCATCGGCAACGAAGAGCAAATCGGCCGGCGCCAAGGCTTCGGACCCGCCGAAGGCCACCGTGGGCAGGTTGCGGGCGGCCACCTTCACGAACAACGTTCCGGACACCGGATCCGCCGCCGTCCGTTCCACGGCGTACGCTTCGCGGCCCACCACCACGTGCGTGGGTGCCGGGCGGCCGGATTCCGCCGAAGTCAGCATCCACCCGTCGGACGTGAGCACTACGCCCACCCGTTCCGGCGCGGCCAAATCGAAGCCGTCCGCACCGGGCGCGGCAGCATAGAACAACGCCGTGGACGGCAACACGCGCTCCCGCAGGGACACCAGCACGGCGTCGGTCAATCCGGCCGGACGCGGGACGCGCTCCCCAAACCGCAACGGCGAGGACAACTCGCCCAGCTGGGAGGCGTAGTCCACCAAATACGCGGACGTCAGGGCGGAAGCAACCACGCCGCTGCCCGCCCCAAGGGCGACAGCGAGGATGGTCACGCGGAACAGATGGGGCCAAGAAGACATAGGAAAGAAGAGGTTACCGCCATTGCGCCGTGGCGAGGACGGCGAGGGAAAGCAGGACGCACGCCGCCACGTACCGGAGCACCAGCGGCCGTTCGGCCTGCTCCAGGAACCACGCGCGGGACAAGCCGAGGAACAAATACCCGGCCAGGGCGAGCACCACCGCGTTCACCGCAAAGCCCGTGGGCAAATAGGTGAGCGCCACGAACAGTTCGGCCAGCACGAGCCCGCCCGCCGCCCCGTACGTCAGCGCGCGGCGGTGTTCCATCTTGCTCACCCACAAGGTCTGGTACATGGCGTAGGCCGCCGCGGCAAAGACCACGGGCGTAAGCACGTACAACGGCGTCTGCAGGAACATCCGCACCCCGAACCCGAACGCGCCGAGGAAAAACAACGTCAGCACGTTCATGCCCAGGGACAGATGTTGGATGGCATACGCCCGGTACACGGCCGGCGCATGGACGTACGCGAATACCTGCTCGGCGAAAAAGAACAGAAGGATGGCCACCACCGCGGCGATCAACACCCGTTGGGCGGGATGCTCCAACAGCAGGAACAACCCCGCGCCCGAGGCGAACAGCAGCCACGGAGCGAAGGTCAGGTTCCAAAACGCCCCGGTGCGCGGATGCCAGCCCACCAACCGAACGAGCAACAACAGGGCGAGAACCAATCCCGCGCACAACGCGGCGAACCCCGACCGTGCGGGCAAGGCCATGGCCAAGCCGAAGGCTGCCCCGCAGACGAGGAACAAGGCGAACGGCGTGATGCGGTGCAGAAGGATCATAAACCGGCGGGAATCCCTTCCAGACGAACGGCGCCATCTTCCACTTCTACGTGCGTCCACACAAGACGCGCCCGCATGTCGTCCGCGGCGGCGCGCAGCGGCCCTGCCACGACAGCATCGCTGAAAGTTGCCACCAAGGAGGCCGGCACGCGCAGGTTGCCCACCCACGCTTCCGCCACGTGCAGCACCAAAGCTCCATCTTCCACGGCGGGGCGCAGATACATACGCACGGACGACCCCTGGACGTTGTCGCGCAGCGGCAGGAAGAGTTCGATGCCGCGCTGGCGGGACACGGCCAGCTGGGCGCGGGCCATGTCGAAGGGGCCGTTTTGTTTTTGCGGGTGGTCTTGGTCTGCGGCGGGGGCTTGGTTGGCAGCGTCCTGACGCGCGGCGGTTTGCCGCACGGACGCCGTCAGCATGGCGTCCGTCAGGGCGACGTTGAGCCGCCCGCCCGCTCCCGCCTGCCCCAGGCGTTCAAGGTTGCCGAAGAACGCGGAAAGATTTTCTTCCGTCAAAAACCGTTCGAGCGCTTCTTCCTGCGTGAGCGCATCGTTTTGGAAGGCCGCGAGGGCGTCGGTCGAAAACAAGCCCGCGCCGTTCTCCGGCGCGTCCGGCACCATGCGCACGGGCGCGTGCGCCTCATAGGCGAAACGGGACAAAACGGGCACGCGCGCCACGCCGGCCTTCGCCGCAACCCACGCACCTGCACCCACGGCGATGAGAGTGAGCAGCAACGGCACGCCCACGCACCCGGCCACGCAACACCCCACGCGAGAACGGGGGATGGCGGGAACCGGAGCGGGTGCCGCGGACGGAACGACGGAAGACACGGGGGCGGCGGACGTGGCCGTGGCTGTCGCCGCCGGGGGCGGAGGCGGGGGCGGCATCTGTCCTTCGTTCTTGTCCATACGAGCCATACGCGACCTGTTTACCGCACCCACGGATGGGCGTCCACTGCCGCGTCAAACCGGACCTGCCCCTCGCGCAGGGCGTCCGGGTCGCCGTCCAGCCCCTCGCGCATGCGGTACAAGCTGCTGACGAATTCCAAATGGGCGTCCGTATCGGCCCCCGGCACGCGCAGGGCGAGCAAATCCGCAATGGCACGGTTCACGTTCCCGGCGCGGTCCGACCCGTCCGGCACGATGACCGGCGCCAAGGCCGCGCGGACGTCGGCGCGATAATCCTCTTGGCTCACCACCGGCTCTTCCGGCGGCGGCGCGGAACGGCCGCGGAACGTGTAAACCATGAACCCGCCGAGCAACACGGTGAGCAAGACGAGCACGACGGGGAAAAACGAGGGGTGCCGGTGGAAGGACATAGGAAAAATAAGCGCTAGGCCTCAAGCGGCTCGCGGTTAAGAAGTTCGCTCAAAACGACGGAAATCATGGTGGCCACTGGAATGGCCAACAACGCCCCGATGAACCCGCCGACCTTCACGCCGATCAACAGCACGACGATGGACACCACCGGATTCAACCCCGTGGTCTTCTGCATGATCTTGGGCGTCAGCACGCTGTTCTCCAGTTGCTGAATGACGACGTACAGGGCAACCACCGCCAGGGCCTTGCCCGGCGACTGCCCGAAGGCCACCAGCACGGCCGGCATCACGGACAGCACGGGACCGATGTACGGCAGCATTTCGAACAAGCCGGCGATCAAGGCGAGGATGAGCGCGTACCGCACGTCCAACAGGAGCAGGCCGAGATAGGCGACCATGCCCACCACCAGCCCCAACAGCATTTGGCCGCGCAGCCACGACCCGACCTTCTTTTGCATGCGGCTCAACAGGCGGGACAGAAACGGCTGGTATTCCTCGGGCGCCAGGTGTTTGAACACGCGCTTGGCGGCTTCTTCTTCCACCACCATGTAGAAGGTGAGCACGAGCATGACGAGGGCGGCGGCCACCGCGGCCAACACGCCCCCGATGGTGGAGAAAATGGACGTGAATGAATTCGTAATTCCCGCCTGCAGCGACTGCAGGGCGGCGCGGACGTTTTCTTCCAATCCGTATTCCGTGGTGAACGCCTGGAACTGGCCGAAATAATCCAGCAACGGACTGTTGGGAATAGCCGTGACCAATTGGGCGAGTTCCACCGTGACAATCGGCACGAGCAAGAAGATGACGGCGGCCAGCAACCCCGCCAGCAGCAAATACACGAGCAACACGGCCACGGAACGCGGCAGGCGGTGGCGGGCGAAGAAATCGGCGAACGGATCGATGAGGGCCGCCAGCAGCACGGCCACGAACACGATGGCGACGATGTCACGCACGAACCACAAGAACCACAATCCGAGGGCGATAAGCACGCCTTTGGCGAAGGTGGACGTGGAAATCGAGATAACGCGCGGACGGTCGTCCGGGAACGGCAAGGACATAGGCGGGATGTTTCGTTCATCATACCATATTTCGCTGCGCGTTCTTCCCCGCTGGCGCACGCCGCGCGTCTGTTGCCGGCGCGTTGCGTCCGCTGCCCGGCGCCCGTATACTCGGCGGCATGGGAAAACCCCTCGCCGAAAACCGCCGCGCCCGCCACGACTACGAATTCCTCGAGAAATTCGAAGGCGGGTTGGTGCTGACCGGCCCCGAGGTGAAGGCGGCCAAGGCGGGACGCGCGCAGCTCAACGGGGCGTTCCTGTTCGTGCGCGGCGGGGAGCTGTGGTTGAACAACGCGCAGATCGCCCGCTACGCCCCGGCGGGTCCGCAGCCCGACTACCAGCCGCAGCGCCTCCGCAAGGTGCTGGTGACGCGCCGGGAACTCGACCGGCTGCTGGGAAAAACGCACGGTACCGGATTGACATTGGTGCCGATTTCGTTGTATGTTCAGCGCGGTTTGGTGAAGCTGTCCTTCGCGCTGGCCCGCGGCAAACGGGCGTACGAAAAGCGCGAAACGATCAAGCGCCGCCAGGCCGCCCGGGAAGACCGGGAACACACATAAGGGGCTGTCCCTGGCTTTGACGCCGGTTTCAACCCAACGCAGCAAGCCGAGGGCGCGCCAGTCCTCGCAAATCCTTGGCGCAGAGAACCCAACTGCCAACGTCTTCTCGAAGGTCAAGAACGCGATCGCTTCGGCGCCGCGCGTTTCCAACCTCGCATTGGTCGCCGCCTAAGGGCGGACCGTCCGGCATCGCCGGTTCGGTGTCCTCATCGCAGGACCACCCGTCCGCCTCCCGCCGCCGGATACGGGAGGGTCGGGCGCCATATATTTCCGGCTAGGTTCCGCGAACCGTTGATCGCGCGGAACGACCTTGGCGGTCAACACCTGGCGGCGGGTTTGGTCCCGTCTTCACCGACGTCAGGTATCAGGCGGGACTGAGCTTGGAGAACCGTTTGGGAAGGGCCGTCGGACGGGGGTTCAACTCCCCCCAGCTCCACCAAGAAAAAATCCCCTGGCATGCGCCCCTGCCTCACGGCTGGGTCGGATGCGCGGGGGATTTTTCGTTCTACGCGGCACCTGGTTCCGCAACCGCCTGCGCGTCGCGGCGGGCCGCGCGCTTGCGCTTGCGCAGGTCCGGCAGGTCGTACAGGAACATTTCCATCGGCCGCCACAGCGCGACCCAACCCGCAATGGACGCCCCTTCCACCAACAACCGCTTAAAGGGAACCTCCACGTACTGCAGCGCCTCGCCAATGGCGAAACACACGGTCAGGAACAACAGGCCGTTGCGCAGATACCGCAGCGCCTGCCGCCGCGCCTGCCGGTATTCTTCTTCCAACGCGGGAACGCCCTTCGATGCCGATTCGGGATGCATATGCGATGAAGTGTACGCGGAAACGTTCACCCGTGCCACTCCCTTGCCTTCCGCCCGGTTTTCCGCTATCCTCCCCACAGTTTTCCCTATGCGCATTCACCGCCACCGCTATCAAAAACCCAAGCTCGACGTTCCCGTCTTTAACGCGAACGAGAAAATCACCGTTCCGGAAGTCCGCGTCATCGACGACAAGGACGAAATGCTCGGCGTGCTCCCCACGTCGAAGGCCATCGAGATCGCCCGGGAAAAGGGCCTGGACCTGGTGGAAGTAAACCCCAAGGCCGACCCGCCCGTGTGCCGGATCCTGGACTTCGGCCAGTTCAAGTACCAAAAGGAAAAAGAGGTCCGCAAACAAAAGGCCCAGTCGGCGGAAGTGGAAATCAAGGGCATCCGCCTTTCCCTGCGCATCGGCCAGGGGGACTTGGAAACCCGCCATCAGCAGGCCAAGAAGTTCTTCGAACGCGGAGACAAGGTCAAGCTGGAACTTCCCCTGCGCGGGCGGGAAAAGGCCTTCCGCGACGGCGCCAAGGAGGTCATCAACACCTTCATCGAAACCCTGCGGGCGGATTATCCCCTGCGTATCGAACAGGCCGTGACCTACCAAAACGGCCGGATGACGGCGATTTTGGCCCGGGAATAAGCCCCGCCGGCCACACGGTTTTCCCTTGACAGCCCGGGGCGGCTCCGATACACTCCCGGCATTCCTTCCTAAAGAACCCGTATGAAATTGAAGACCCACAAGGCCTTTTCCAAGCGCGTACGCGTGACGAAAACCGGCAAGGTCATGAAGCGCCGCGCCGGCCAGGCCCATTTCAACTCCCGCGCCGCCGGCAAGATCACCCGCAAGAAGCGCCGGGACCAGGGCCTCTCCGCCGCCTACCAAAAGGCCGTGGATACGCTGCTCCCCGTCTAATTCATCCCCCGTTTCCGAACCTCCTCTATGCCTCGCGTGAAACGCGGCACACAGCACGTCAAGCGCCGCCGCAACCTGCTGAAGAAAACCAAGGGGATGATGTGGGGCCGCAAGTCCAAGATCAAACTTGCCCGCACCGCCGCCCTGAAGGCCGGCAAGAACGCCTACATCGACCGCCGCCGCAAAAAGCGCACCATGCGCCAGCTGTGGACCGTCCGCATCAACGCGGCCGTCCGCCCCGCCGGCATTTCCTACAGCCGCTTCATCGCGGCCCTGAAGGAAAAGAACGTCGCGCTGGACCGCAAAGTGCTCTCCTTCCTCGCGAAGGACCACCCCGCCGTCTTCGAAGCCGTCCTCTCCAAGGTCGCTTCCAAGTAACGGAAATCCCGCCCCGCAAGGGCGGGATTTTTGTCCCCACCCGCACCCTTGTCAGCCGCGGCGGCCCATGCTACTATCTGCCCACCAATTCATCGCGGACCGGTGGTGTAGCCCGGTTAACACGTCTCCCTGTCACGGAGAAGATCGCGGGTTCGAATCCCGTCCGGTCCGCCAGAAAATCCCCGACCTCAATCGGGGATTTTCTTTATGCGCGGCCGGATTATTTCACCTCCACCAAGTCGAACCCTTTGCCATGTTCCGCGCCGAGCACGGCGGCCAGGCGCATACCGGCCTTCACCTTCCCCGCCTTGCGCAACGCGGCCACGGCCCGGCGGACGAAGGTTTTGGGATCGGCGGTTTTCAACAGGAACGGCGACACGCCCCAGCGCACGTTGTTCTGCCGCACGACGGCGGCATCCGGCGCGGCCAGGAACAACGGCACCTCCGGATGGAAGCGGTGCAGGGTCTCGGACCAGGGTGCCAGGGCCAGGGTGGCCAACACGCCGTCGATGTGCCCGTCGGCGGCCATTTGGCGCAAGGCGCGCGCCGCGCCCACCTCCGCCCGTTCGTCCGGCAACGCGGGCGGGGGCGCGGGCAGGTCGTCGTAGGGCGAAGCCTCGGCCTCGCGGATGATGCGCGCCATGATGGAAACGGCTTCCACGGGATACGCACCCGTGGCGGTTTCCCCGGACAGCATGGTGGCGTCCGCATGGTCGAAGACCGCGTTGGCCACGTCGGACACTTCCGCGCGGGTGGGGCGCGGGTTGCGGATCATCGAATCCAACATCTGCGTGGCGACCACCACCGGCTTGCCGGCCAGTCGGCACAATTCGATCATGGCTTTCTGGCGGATCGGCACGTCCTCGGGCGGAATCTCCACGCCCAAGTCGCCGCGGGCCACCATCACCCCGTCGGCGGCTTCCAAAATTTCCTCGAACCGGTCCACGGCCTCGTGCTTTTCGATTTTGACCATCACGCGCGGAGCGTGCGTGCCGCGCGGCACGGCCTTGGCCAACACGCGCTTGAGCGCCCGCACGTCCGCGGCCGACGTCACGAAGGACAGCGCCACCCAGTCCGCGCCCATCTTGGCGGCGAAGGCGGCGTCCACGCGGTCCTTGGCCGTCAGCGCGGGCACGCGCAAGGTCGAGTCCGGAAAGTTCAGGCCCTTGTGGGAAAGCAGCCGTCCGCCGTTTTTCATCTTCGCGCGGATCTGCCTTCCCTTCACCGCCAGCACCTCGGCCTCGTACAACCCGTCTTCAATCAACATGCGGTGTCCGGGCTTTACGTCCTTGTGCAGGTTTGCGTACGCGACCGGAATGGCGCCGTTGTGGAACGCGCCCGGCGCCGTGGTGAACGTGACTGTTTCCCCCGTTTTGACCCCCACGCCCGTGTCCGGCAATTCGCCCAGACGGATTTTCGGCCCCTGCAAATCCGCCAGCACGGCCACGGGTTCCCCCGCCCGGCGCGCCGCGGCACGAACGCCCCGGTACAACAACGCGTGGTCCGCGCGCGTGCCGTGCGAGAAATTCAACCGCGCCACGTTCATGCCCGCGCGCACCAAGGCGAACAACACGTCGGGCTTGCGGCTGGCCGGGCCGATGGTGCAGACGATTTTCGTGCGCTTGGCGGAGGACATAGGGAAAGAAGCCGCTCAATTATTCCGCGGGAAACTCACCGAGCGTGACGTGCAATTCTATCTCCTCTTCCCCGCGCGCCACGGAAAGCGTCACAACGTCGCCGGGGGCGAACACGGAAATGGCGCGGCCCAAGGACCGGCCGTCCCCGAGCGTCTGCCCGTTCACCGCCGTGATGATGTCCCCGTCGCGCAACCCGGCCGCGGCCGCCGGACTATCGGGCGTAACGGCCGACGGCGCGCCCGGTTGCGTGGTGCCGACTAGCGCCCCGTGCGTGACGGAAAGCCCCTCGGCGCGGGCCAGCTCGGGATCCAGCATGACGTAGCGCACGCCCATCCACGGGCGCACGATGCGGCCGTATTGCTCCACGTCGGTAACGGCGCGCTTGATCTCGTTGATGGGAATGGCGAAGCCCACGGACTGTCCGTCGAAACTGATGGCCGTGTTCACGCCGATCACTTCTCCCAGCAGGTTCACCAACGGCCCGCCGGAATTACCGGGGTTGATGGCCGCGTCCGTTTGGATGGCCTGTTCGATGATGTCGCCTGCCAGCCGGCTGCCCGTTACGCGGCGGTCCAGGCCAGAAACAATGCCTTTCGTGACGGTATTGTGGAACGAAGAAAGGGTGTTCCCCACGGCCAGTACGGTTTGGCCGATACGTACGCCTTCGGAATCGCCCAGGACGGCCGTCGGGTACCCGTCCCCTTCCACCTGCAGGATGGCGATATCCAGGAACGGATCGGTGGCGAGGATCTCCACCGGCAGTTCCGCGCCGTCGTCGGTCAGGACGGTGTAGACGGCGAGCGGATCGGAAATGACGTGCCGGTTGGTGACGATGTGGCCGCGCGGCGTGACGAAGAAGCCGGTGCCGCCACCGACGTCCACGAACTGGTCCGGCGCGTCGCGGCGCGGGCGCTTGACCGAAATGCTCACGACGGCGCGCTGCACGGCGTCCACCGCCGCCAAGGTGGCTTCTTCTTCGGCCGTCACGGAACCTGCCGTCAAAAAGGCGCGGCCGGAAGACGAAATGCCCGCGACGAACCGGTCGCCGGCGGACGAGGCGCCAAGCACCAGGGCGGAAGCGACGGTGCCGGCCGTGGCGCCGATCAAGGCGGAAAACGCCATGGCTGCCACCAAGACCGTTTCCGCGTTCATGGGTTTCTTCGGAGGAACGGGAGAGGGAGACGTGGGCATAGGTCGCGCGATTTTCCCGTGCAGTATATCGCAAAAAACAAAACCGCGCCCGTGAGGGCGCGGCGTCTGCATGTCGTATCCACCCCGCTACATCATCTTCTTGCGGATGAAGGCCGGGATCTCGATGTCGTCGTCTTCCGACGCGGGCGCGGAGGGCGCCGGCGGAGCCTGGCGCATGACCGTCGGCCGGGAAGCGGGCGGCTGCGGCTGCGACGGTTCCGGACGCACCTCGGGCATGAGCCGGGGGCGCGGCTGGGCCGTGGGCGCGGCAGGCGGCGCGTAGGAATCCTCCGGCGGCACGCGCGGCGGCGTGGACGGCGGTTGGTACGGGATTTTCCGCGCGGTGGGCCGGTTGTCGTCCTCGCGCGGGCGCAGGAACGGCGAGGAGGACGCCGACGGGGCCCACGTGCCCTGGGCGGGCAATTCCACCACGCCCGGCGCGGACATGCGGCGGTCGCGGCTGTCGAAGCCCGTGGCCACCACCGTGATGCGCAATTCGTCCTTCAGGTCTTCGTCGATGTTGGCGCCGAAGATGACCTTGGCGTCTTCGTCGGCCGAACTGGTGATGATCTTGGCGGCCTCGGACACTTCGTGCATGCCCAGGCTGCTGCCGCCGGTGATGGTGAAGAGAATGCCCTTGGCGCCGTCGATGGACAGTTCCAGCAGCGGCGAGGCGATGGCCTGCTTGGCGGCGTCCACGGCACGGTTTTCGCCGGAGGCCTTGCCGATACCCATCAGCGCGGACCCGGAGTTCGCCATGATGGCGCGGACGTCGGCGAAGTCCACGTTGATGAGCGACGGCACCGTGATGATTTCAGCGATGCCCTGCACCCCCTGCCGCAGGACGTCGTCCACGATGCGGAACGCTTCCACCAGGGACGTTTTCTTGTCGATGATCTGCAGCACCCGGTCGTTCGGAATCGTGATGACCGAATCCACGTACTGGCTGAGTTTGTCGAAGCCCTCGTCCCCGATGCGGCGGCGCTGCGCGCCTTCGAACGAGAACGGCTTGGTGACCACGGCCACGGTGAGCGCGCCCAGTTCCTTGGCGACCTTGGCCACTTCCGGAATGGAACCCGTGCCCGTACCTCCGCCCAACCCGCAGGTGAGGAAGACCATGTCCGCGCCGTTGAGTGCGTTGCGGATTTCGTTTTGGTTTTCCTCCGCGGCGCGCGCGCCGATCTCCGGGTTCATGCCGGCGCCCAGGCCGCGGGTAACCGTCTTGCCGATGGCGATTTTGGTGGGAGCCAAATTCTGATTCAACGCCTGAATATCCGTGTTCACGACGATGAAATCCACCCCCTTGATATTGTCGCTGATCATCCGGTTGACCGCCGAGCCGCCGCCTCCTCCCAAACCAACAACCTTGATTTTGGCAAACGTCTCGATTCCGGGTTTGACCTCACCCATATGCAGGGGAAACTGAGCAATTTATGTATTCGAACACCGCTTGGCTCAGCAAAAATTTTCTTCATCAACTGTAGTGGCCGCACCGGGCGCTGTCAAGAAAACGTCAAGGCGCACACCCTATGTTTTGAACGAGGAAAAAACTTTCTTCATCCCCTTGGCGAACGTCCCCGCCACGCCGCTTAACCCTTTGATCTTTCCGAAGACGGCTCCGGCCACGCCCTTCCCCGGCGCCGTGCCGCGAATGTGGCGGCCCCACAGCACCAAGCCGACGGCCGTGGACAACGCGGGGTCGTGCGCCCGGTCGATGACCGAACTGACGCCCAGCGGCGCGCCGATGCCGGCAGGCAGGCGCAGGATGTCCTTGGCGGCCTCCACGCATCCGTCCACGTGCACGCCCCCGCCCGTCAGGATGATGCCGGCGGGCAGCAGGCCGGACCGTTCCACCTTCCGCAGTTCGGCGTCCACTTTCTCGAAAATCTCCTGCATGCGGGCCTGGGTGATTTCGGCCACGAAGGCACGGTCCACCGGCTCCGCCCCCTCGATGCCGAATTCGGCCAAGTCGATGTGTTCTTTCTTCCCCACCGTTTCCGGCAGGCAGGTGGCGTAGCGGATCTTCACCTGTTCGGCCGCGTCCATGGACGTGCGCAATCCCATGGCCAAATCCCGGGTGACGTGGTCGCTGCCCACGGGCAGAACGGCCGTGTGCAGGATGTCGCCTTCTTCAAACACGGCGACGCTGGTGGTGGTGGAACCGAGGTTGACCAAACACACGCCCAACTCCTTTTGCTTGGACGTCAGCGTGGCCTCCGCCGTGGCTAAAATCGAAAAGACGAGGTCTTCGATATCCAACCCCGTGCGGTACACGCACTTGGTGAGATTCTTGAGGTGCGACGCGAGGCCGAGAATGATCAGCGCGTCCACTTCCAAGCGCGTGCCGTGCATGCCCACCGGATCCTTGATGCCGCGCTGGCCGTCGACGATGAAACTCTTGGGAATGACGTGGACGATGTCGTAGTTGGGCGGGGTGGCCACCGTGCGCGCCGCCTCGATAGCGCGTTCGACGTCCTCTTCCCGGATCTCGCCGTCCGGCCGGGCGACGCCCACCACGCCGCGGCTTTCCTGCGCCAACATTTGGGTGCCCGAAATACCGACCCACGCGGCGTTGATGGGCATGCCCGTCAACCGCTCCGCCTGTTCCAAGGCCTTGGAAACGGAAGAAACTGCTTCTTCTACGTCCGTAATGCCGCCTTTCGCAACGCCGCCGGAAGGCACTTCCACCGCGCCGACGACATGCAATTGTTCTTTGCCGTCGGCCGAGGGAACGACCTTGCCGACCGCAATGCGAACGGCGTACGAACCGATGTCCAGGCCTGCGTAGAGTTCCTCTGACATAGGAAGGGAAAACTGACGGACAGTATAACATGAACCGACACAACGCGCCCGGCCTACCAACCCAGCAGCGGCAGGATACGGGGCAGGAAGATGAACGCGCCGATGGCCGCCGCCGCCACGGAGCCGAGCAGCACCATGCCGGCCGTCATGTCCTTCACGTCCCGCACTACGGGGTGCAGGCGCGGCTTGAAGGCGTCCGCCAGGCGCTCGAACACGCTGTTGATGAGTTCCAGCGTCAGCACCGCGGCGATGAGCAGGATCAGGACGATCCACTCCGTTTTGGACACCTGGAACGCCCAGGCGGCCAGGAGCACGGCGGCCCCGGCGGCCACCTGCAGGCGAAAACTTTGTTCATGGGTGAACACCACGCCCACGCCCCGCAGGGCGTTGCGGAAACTCCGGATCAGCTGGTCGGGTCGGATCATAGGGATCATTCGATGCGTGCGGGCACGCCAAGGCCTTCCAAAATGCGGGTTTGCAACGGGAACATGCGGGCGGCGTCCTTGGGCGTTTCGTGGTCGAAGCCGAACAGGTGGAGCAGGCCGTGCACGAGCAAGAACATGGTTTCCTGCCGTGCGGAGTGGCCCCGCTCTTCTGCCTGGCGGCGCGCCTGCGGATAGCAGAGGAGGATTTCGCCGAGGACCGGTTCCTCTTCCGCGTCTTCCCCTTCCAGCGGAAACGACAGGACGTCCGTCACGCAGTCTTTGCCGCGGTACTGGGCGTTGAGCCGGCGGATGTCCCGCTCGCCCACGAAGGCAACGGACACGCGCGCGTCCTGCTTTAAGCGCAAGGCCCGCGCCACGGCCGCCGCCGCACGGGCCGCTTCCGCCCGCGGCAGGCGCTGCCCTCCCCGCACCGCCGCCTGATTCAGTTCGAGAAGGATGCGGGCCATAGGTTATTCGTCCTCCGCCAACGCTGACGCCGGCGCCGGCACCTCGGCCAGACGCAGGCTGTTCTGCATCATCTTGAAGGTCTGCAGATAGTCCACGGTTCCCTTGATACCCGTGTCATACCGCAGGACGATGACCTGATCGCCAGCATCCACGTACGCCGTTAACTGGTCTTCCGTGGAAATGCCCGGCAGGCCGCTGCGCGTGGTAAACGGCAGGACGCGCGCGGTGAGCCCCTGCCCCGCCACCCAATCCCCCAGGGACTGGTCCGGCGCGGCTTTCGGCAGGACGCTTACGGAAATGCTTTCCCCCGTGGTGACGGCGAAGACGACGTCGAACGGGGACGTGTCCTGCGCGCGCGGGTTCCACCCGGCCGGATAGAGCACGTTGTACGGCAACGGGGCGGCGGACGGGGCGATGGAAACGTCGTACAGGCGCACGACGCCGGATTCCAACAAGGTGGCCGGGGCGGGCACGCGCGGGTCGTACAGGTTGAACACTTCGTTTCCGTCCAAGAAGCCGTCGCCATCGGTGTCGGGCAGATGGGCGTCCGTGTCGTAGACCAACCGTTCTTCCAAATCCGTCAGGCCGTCGCTGTCGGAATCCGTGCCGGGCACCGTCCCCGACGGGAAGGGCGAAACGGGCACCTGCGGGGTGGTGGGTTCTTCCACGGGCGGCGGGGGCGGAGGCGTAACGGGAGGCGTGACCGGCGGCGTGGGAATGGTCGGTGGCGGCACGGTCGGCGCCGGTTCTTCCGCAGGCGGCGTCAGGTACGGGAGGGCGAAAAACCCGCCCACGCCCACCAGCAGCAACACCACGATGCCGATGATGACGACCGCCTTTCCCCTGCCTTTGCCGTGCGCGGGCATGGCGGAGGGCTTGGGGGGTGCAGCCGGCTTCGGCGGCGGGGGCGGAGGCGTAACGGGTTTGGGCGGCGGTTTCGGTTCGTCTTTTTTCGGCTCGGCCATGGCCAGCCCGGAGGCCCCGCCCCGGTACCGTTCGGCCATCACGAACACCCGCGGTTCCGCCCCGGCCACGGAAACGTCCGACGGTTTTTCAATGAGGGGCTGGGGCGCGGCCATAGGAAGGAATGAGGGCTAGGGCGTTTCGGGTTCGGGTTCCGTTTCGGTGGTGGGGACCTGGAACAGCCGGCCGGGACCTTTCGGGTCATATCCGGCGCGGACCTCTTCTCCGTCCAAGAACCCATCGCCGTCGGTGTCGGGATTCAGCGGGTCAGTTCCGTAGATGTTCACCTCTTCGCCATCGGTCAGGCCGTCGTTGTCCGTGTCCGGGTTGAACGGGTCCGTGCCGAGCGCGATTTCCTGTTCGTCCGTCAGGCCGTCGCCGTCGGAATCAACGGGCGGGGGCGGAGGAAGCACCGGCTCCGAGGGATCCGTGGGTTCTTCCACGGGCGGCACGGGCATGCCGATGTTTACGTCGTTCGGGTCCAGGAAGCCGTTGGGCGGCAACACGGGCACCTCGGGCGCCACGGGTCCCGGATCAAGGGGCACCACCGGTTCGCGCGCGCGCAGGACGAAATAGCCGATCCCGGCGGCGGCACCCAACACCACCACAGCGACCAAGACGGTCAACAAGACGCGCAGACCCCCTCCCCCGTGGGACGGTTCAACGGGCGCTGAGGCGGGCGTGGAACCGTCGAGGGACGGCGCAACGGGCGAAGCGGACGCGGGCGGGAGCGGACCACCGGCAGGCGGCGCAGGCTGGGGCACATCCGTGCCTGCGAAGATGTCTTCCGGCTCGGTTCCTGGAACGTTCTCGAACATAGACGACGGGTTAGGTAGCAAGCGCCTTCATTATACGTTACTCGCCGCGTTCTCCCAACGGCCCCGGACCCAGCGGATTGAATCCCTCGCGGACTTCATCCCCGTCCAGGAACCCATCGCCGTCGGTGTCGGGGTTGAGAGGGTCAGTAAAATAGACGGTAAGTTCCTCAAGATCCGACAAGCCATCACCGTCCCAATCTTCGACTCCAACACTTAAAACGCAGGGAATGAAGGAATCGGGATTGCGCGATTCCAAACACAATGACGGATTCCGCTCTCGTGCGGCCCGTTCCGTCAACGCAAGATCATGACAAATGTCAGGATCATCCACATGTTGCCCCAAACACGTTTGCAAGGCCGGCATTTCAAAGGAGCGCCGGCAAACCTCCTGTCTTTGTTCAGATGGATAATGCGTGCAGGCCTCCAATCCTTCCGTTGCAATAAGGGATTGGACAACGAGCGTATAACATCCTTCCTGGAGGTTACCTGTGATTTGCGCGCAGAGACGAACGTCGCGCGTCTCCAGGGCAACTTCCGTCAAACACGCATCAAGCGTGTCACCCGGATTCAATAATTGACACACGTCGGGCGCCCGCAAATTCCGCGCCGTTTGAGAGATAACCATACCACGGCAACTCTCCACATCTTCTGCGGATTCGCATATCTCATCCGCACGGTCTCCTTCTCGATCAATGGTCTCCTGGAGCACGAGTATGTTTGTCCGCTGGGTCCGAAGGCGCATGAACACAAGGAGACCAACAACCACTGCAAGGACAAGAATCCCAGCAAGAATACTGGCAAAAACCCGCATTCGTGGTTTTTGTGGCTCCCCTGGTGCGGGAGCGTAGGAATAGGAAGGTGTGGAATATTCGTCCATACGGAAGAGGGGCGACAGGCCCTGAAGGCCTCCCTCCGACAAGCGGAGGAAGGGGCTTCAGCGTCCGTCAACGAGCGGGACAGTAGGCGAAGCGGACGTTGCTGATATTCAGCGTACCTGTCCCCGCGAATGAAATGTTGAACGGAACCTGCTGAGCATTGTTCGGGTCGCAGACGAATCCTTGTGGGAACGGAAGTGGAACACCACGGCCCTTTGCAATAGAAGCTCCGGACACCTGGCCGCCTACCGCATACGCAACAGTGGGATTCAGAATGCTGTCCGTAATGGATTGATACATGCCACGAACATCTGCGGCCGTCGCACCACTATATGCATATTGAATACCAGCACGTGGCTGACAATCATTCACGCTCGTAAGATTATTTCCACACACGTTACTTGAGACATGGGCAATGCGTCCCCGCTCGCTTGCGTTATTCGTAAGAGCGGCGGAGTAGACATGGATTCCTCCGGAGACGGTCGGGAAATTCGGACGAATAAGTTCCGTAAACGTTTCCGCGAAACATGCGTCTACGTCTGAATAGCTCACACCACCCCCCGTATAGCTGAATGGAACACAACTGTTACTATTCCCGATAGTCGTCTTATTATTCGTGATTCCTCCGTCGGAAAGGAGAATGATGATCTTTCTATCTGCGGGAGGCGATGCGCTGTTTAACATGGAAATCGCTTGTTCGACTCCGTTATACATCGGCGCAAAACTGGCGCTGTATTGCTCATCCGAATACTCAGCTAACTGCGCTTGAACAGATTGCTTGCCTCCCGCGTCCATAATGTTTGTCAAAGGAATGTCGACTCGGAATCCTCTGGGTGGACGAATGGTTCCGCCTGTAGCCAAATCATTGAAGATAGTTCCAAACGAAACCAATCCAACACGCACGTTTCCTGTCGGGCCAAATTCTTCGACGAAACGGTCAATGGATTCCTGGGCAGATTGAGCGACGATATCGATCCGTCGGTTTGGTTGAGTCGCACTTCCTCCGCCTGGAGCAGATCTCATGCTGTCGGACATGTCCGTGACAAACACGATATCGACACGTGGCGGTACCACACCTGCATCATCCACATCCGCAATCAATCCCGTGGCGACCGTACAAGCCGGAATGTGAAGGAACCCACCGTCGGGAACGCCCGTCCCCGCGCTATAGAGATTCACGGACGGAACCGGGGTAGACGCATGTTCGTGCGTCATGAGCACAACGGTCTGTTCCGTGGTAAACGGGCAGGCGGAACGGCAGTCCGGTCCGCACGTAGGCATCACGCACGTACCGCCCGGACAATGATCAGGCCTATTGGCAATACAATATTTGCCGGTATTCGTCCCGCCATTACAAACGCCGATATCCGTATAGCAGAAGTAGCCATCTCCGCAGGCATTTGGACCGCCGGGAACGCACCACCCGGGCAACATCTCCGCTTCTGGCCCCTGAACGCTTACGTTACTTGTCACACACACGCCGCGCACGGCACTGCCGTCGCAGAATTCCCCGCCGTTGATTTGACCGTCGCCGCAGAAGGCGCCGGACAGTGTCCGATACTGGCACGAAAGCGTGCAGTAGTTGCACGTCCCGCCGTACGGCGCGGAGCATTCCTGGCCGTTCTGGCTACCCATGTCGCAGGATTCCACGCCGCGATGGACCTTGCCGTCGCCGCAGACGTTCAGCTGGCAGGACGACGTGCAGGCATTGTTGTCGTTGTTGTTCGCGCCGTCGTCGCATTGTTCCGTTCCTTCAATAATACCGTTACCGCACACGGCCGCATTGGCAACGTGTAACGGTCCCCAGCTATCAGGAAATGTGCACGCATCTGTTGCAGGAGGAGCAATACATGTACGCGTACGCTGCAGCGGATATACACCGACACTGCAGCGGCCTCCTGGACCACACTGAGCGTCTGAACTGCACGTTTCTCCAATGTTGCCGGCTTCACAAATGCGCGAACTGGTAGGAGGAGAGCATAACCCAGGCTGCTGGGTCATGCCCGAACCGCACCCGATGCTCGTCGTACACTCCTTACCTGGAGTTGACCCTCCGAAACAGACATTGTTTATACAAGAACCTAGCAAGAAAACCGTACGAGTTGGGCATTCATCATCAGACGAGCAAGCCAAATGGGAGTGACCGCTGCAGAAGCGTGTGGCCACCTCTACCTGCCCCGGTTCGCACTGTTCGCCGTTGTCCACCTGTACGATCCCATCACCGCAGCGGGGGCCGGCCAACGTGCAGGACGTGGAACAGGCGACGCCCGTGTCTGCATATTGGCCGTTCGCCACCGTGCAGCGACCATTCGTCTTGGCCCAGCTGGTCCCTGGCAACGCACTGAACAACTCCGTGTTGCCGCAGTCGCACTGTTCCCCGCCGGACAGATAGCCGTCGCCGCAGAAGTGCACGCCAAACTCGACCGGCAGAGTTCCTGCTGTAACGATCGTGCTGTCGTAATACTGGCACTGCGTGTTGCAGCGGCTGCCGTAGGTGCCGTTGCGGGCGCCTTCATCGCACTGCTCGCCCGCTTCCACCAGGCCGTTGCCGCAGCGGAACGGGACGCAGGCGGGCACGAACGTCGAATCCGCAACGGTATCCGCCCACCGACACGTCCCGCCGTCGTTCACACAGGGCACGTTGTAGTATCCGGAAACGCCGTCCACGCTGCAGCTCTCCCCGCCTACCTTGAACTCGCCCAATTCGCATAGCTCACCTTCGCCTTTCACGCCGTCGCCGCAGACCACGGATCCGCCGACCACGGTATTGGCACAGAACCCCAACCCGGGCGTGAACCCGCCGGCCGTCGCGCTCCCATGTGCGTTCCCCACTTCAATGTCGACGTGGCTGAGCGACGCTGCCGGAATAGGCGCATTCCACGCCGCCCCGTCGTATTCCAACTGCGCGGTGATCTTGTACCGATCGCCTCCTTGGAGCGCTTGGAAGGAATAGACGTGCGACCCCGCCGGGCACTGGAACCGGGAGGAATTCGCGTTGAAACAGGTGTCCGGGTCGTAGCCCTCCACCTGGCAGCGGTAGAAATCATTGACGGGATCCTGGGGCAGGGCCGCGCCCAGCGCGTTGCCCAAGGCGGCGGACCACGACGGCCACGCGCTCACGGACAGCGTGCGCACGAACGTCCCCTGCTCCAACAGCGGCACGGGCGTCCCGCGCACGTTCACAATGTCGGCCATGCGGACCACGTCCTGCAGGCGCTGGGTGTCGCGGCGGATTTTCGCCTTTTGGGCGTCGCAATAGAGGTCCTGGTAGCCAGCGCCGCCGCATTGGGCGTCCGTGGTGCATGCCGTGCCGGACACGGCGCACGCGCCCGCCACGCAGCGGTCGATACAGTCCGCGTTCCACGAACAAGCGACGTAATTGCCGTCCGCGTTCTTGGGGTACGCGCCGCCGTCCGCGCGGCAGATGTTGTAGTCCGTTACGTCCTGCTGGTTCGCGTTGAACCGCCAGCTGTCCACGATGCGGTTGAACGCTTCCTGCGACTGCGGGCTGGCGCCCGGGTTATACGAAATGACGTAGATGTTGGGGTACAGCGTGCCGCCCACGAGGTTCGGGGCGAACACGTACCAGGTGTTGGCGTCGCGCAGGGCGCGGTACCCGTCCACCGTGGTGGCCTGCGGGGACCCGCTGAACCCGCGGGCGGCGTACCACGCCTCCGGAGTCAGGTACCCGTCGTTCTCGAATACACGCACGCCCAGGGCATCCGGCGTTCCTTCCAACGGGAAGAGGTGCTCCGCATACGCACCGACGGGCGACTCGGGCGCCTGGTCTGCAACGAGGTCGGGCAAGTCGTCCGACGTGATCGTTGGGTCGCCTGCGTCGCGGCAGTAGCTGAAGGTGAAATTCGTGTGCGTGGGAAGGTGCCCGGACTCGGGGTCCATGATGCTCGCCGGATTGCTGCACAACAACGCCTCCAACGTGATGTCGCCGACGGTTTCATCGCCGACGGCGGGCATGTTCTCCCCGGCCGGTGCCGCCGTCACCACCGCCGTGGCGAAGGCGGTCTCGATACCGTCTTCCGTTCCGGCAACGGCGTTGGTCCATTCTTCCTCGGATGCCGCCACCTCAATAATGTCGTTGATATCGTCCCATTCCCAACGCCAGTCATACACATCTGGAATGCCTTGGATTTCCTGGTCGTTGGTGGCATAGGTCACGGCAGACAGACGGTGGGTCTCCCCCGTGCGGGTGAAAAAGCGCGGGCTCGGGTTTTCCGGCGGGACGACCACGGCCGGTTCGGCCGGTGGGACGACGTCCATGTTCAGCTTGCCTTCGTCGGTGACGGTGATGCGGTTGATGACGCAGACTTCGTCGCCCACGGTGAAGGACGGGACAGCGGCGATTTCATTCGACGCCAACCCGGAGCCTTCCACGCCGAACAAGGAACCGCTCGCGTCCAAGGTGGTGAGGTTCGAACCCAACACACCCGTCTTGATGCCATCCCATTCATTGGCGTCCCCGGCGACGACCACGCGGTAGCGTGCACCGGCGGCCAACAGGCCCTGCAGGCCCAAGGACACCGTGCCGTCTGCGCTTGCCGATACCCGCACGGGAATGAAGCAGCGCGGCGTTCCACCTTCTTGGGCGCGGGCTTGGCCCGGGAAGAAGAATGAACGGACGCCGTCAATCAACCGGGCGAAGAATCCAACGGGACCGTTTCCGCCGGACGTACCCGCCACGGCGAGCGTCCCACCCGCGGCTTCACACGCCGCTGTCGGCACCGTTCCCCCCGAAGCGGACGGCAGCAATTCCAACCGCACGTTCGCTGCCAAGGAACCTGTATTCATGGCCGTGTTGAACTTCACCCAAATGGCGGTGTTGCGGCACACGTTCTCCGTGAGAGCGGGCTGGTATGCCGATTCCAGCTTCGGACGCTCGGCGCAGCAGCTTCCAACGCCGCAAGCCAGGTCAACGCCCGCTCCGACGCAATCGCCGTCCGTGGTACAGGAACAGGTTAGGGTCCAATCCGCCGACCCGCTCGCATTGCCGACGGCCGCAGTAATTTCTGTTTTGGCTTCACCGCTGTTCACGTCCACTTGCGCCGGAGCCGTCTCTTCGATGCGGCCCACGGTGAACGGCTGGGTAACCTTCGTAGCACCCGAGGAGGTATCTACATCACACTGCTCACCCGAACCGACGAGGCCATCGCCGCACCAGGAGGGCGCGTCATACAAGCCGGAGGAACCGGCCAGGCGGCAGGACGACGTGCAGTACGGTCGCCCCGCTTCCGTTTCACAATACGGGTCTTCGCCCGGATCCACCTCTCCGTTGCCGCACAACGCCGCGTTCGATCCGGTCCACAAGCAGGAGACGGGGTTGCACCCCTTCTCTTCGTTCAACTCCGACCCGAAATCACATTCCTCGCCTGCATCTGTGTTTGGCGTCCCGTACAACGTGCCGTTGTCTTCGCCGTCACCACACACGGCCGCTCCGGCCATCAACGGTACGGACCCGCCCAACCGGCAATCGTTCGTGCAGGAACCGGGCCAGTCGACCCAGGGTGCCGCTTGGGGATCGCAAAGTTCTCCGGCCAACGCTTCTAGCGTCCCGTTTCCGCAGAATCCCGCCTGATACGCCGAATGGATGGTTGCCGGATTGCGGATCAGCAAGCAGGTGGTCTGGCTGCAGAACGAGGGCGTATTCCCTTCGCCGATCGTAGACCCGTCGCACAATGGATGTTCGCCCGGGTCCAAAACACCGTTGCCGCATACTCCTCCCACGGGCGTGCCGGCCCACAAACAACGGTCGAGGTTGCACCCCGCCTGACCTACTTCGCATTCTTCGCCGGCTTCTAACGCGCCGCCGTTGCCGCATTGCGGCTGGCCTACCCTGAAGCGTGCCCCGGCAAAGAGGCACTGTGCCGTGCAGTGCGCCGGCAGGGCGGCACCCGGATACAGTTCAATAGACGCCGGAGTCGTAAACGCATCGCCGACCGTAGTGGAAAACAGCTTGGCGACGTTCTCGTTTTCTGACGTCCACGGCTCCCACGTAAGGCCCGACGCATCCAAACGCTGGCCGCCCGGCGAACAGGCGTCCGGGGCGCCGTGCGGCGTGGCGCGGAACGTCTGGCGTTGGCCCACATACGACGCGCGGGCGTTGGCGGGCGAAACGGCGACGCTGTCCGGCACGCACGCCTGGCCCGTGTTGTTGGTGCGGAACACCCAGGTGTAGTCCGCCCCGCCGTAGGAATCGGAGAGCGGCGTGCCCCAATTGGACTTCACGCTGCCGGAAATGACGACGCGGTAATAGGTATTCGACTCCAAACGGCCAGCCAGCCCCTGGATGACCAATTCCTTCGGGTCGTCGGCGCCGCCTTCATATTTCACGGTGGTGCCCGACGTCAGCAGCGAGAATGGCGACCATTCGCTGTCGTCCAAACACGTCGCGGTGGAGCACTCATACATCCAAACGGTGTCGTCCGCCATAAAGTCCGACGGAACCATGGACACATTGAACCGCGCGCCGATTTGCGCGTTGATGCAAGCCGCGTCACAGGCGGGCCAGTGCTCCACAACCTTCGGGTCGGCGAAATCCACGATCAGCCGGGCCGTGGCGGAAGGGTTGTTGCCCACGTTCGTCAGCGTGGCAGTAATCTCGGCTTCGGGCGGGTCGGTGAGAATGGGCTCGTCCGCACGGAACACGCGAGAACACGCCAGTACCTGGCTGCCGCCCGTTGCTTGCGCCTCGTGCTCGGACACTTCGCTCTTGTTCACGGACCAATCCATCTCATATCCTGGCTGACACTGCAGAACGACACACCGATCCGTGGCGGACGTCGGCAGGGCCCGGTACGTGACCCGCTGCCCTGGTTCCGTGGCCGTGAACGGGTTCGGCTGCAACATCAGCCCGCCGATTTGGCACGGCTCGCCGGACGCCGACGTCGTGAATTCCCAGGAAAAATCCTGCTCCATTTCCTCCTCCCCGAACTCTACGCCGCCCTCCATGCGGCTGGCAGAACGAAAGCCCTCGGCACGCAAGGTCACACGATACGTCGTGCCCGGTTCAAGCGGGACCGCCGCGCCATCGTCGTTGACTTTCTCCCATTCGAACATCGTGCTCGACATGAAGCTCACCCGGCCCGATTCCGGGGCAGCGAACGTGGCACAAGGATTCTCCGTCGGTCCCGTGCATGCCCGTACCTCTACGTGTTCGTCGTCGGTGAACGTTTGGTCCATCTCCACAGTGAACGTGGCCGTCACCACGGCCTCCGGGCAGACCGAAGCAGGTTGGCTCCATCCGGCCCACGGCGACGGCGAGGCGATCGTGTCCTCGTCGTTACAGGCGACGACCACGCGCGGGGCCTTTGGGATGTGGCCGGTGGAGAACCGGTACGCGTAATGGGATGTTTTGGGATCCTCGCACGCGGCGGAACACGAACCGTTCGCGCAACATTGGGTGCCGTTTCCGCACGCCAACGTGCCGAGGCGGCAATTCCCCACCTCGAAGGTCATGGCATTGGATTGGAAAGAATCCGGCGCTGCCGAGTTGTCCACGGTGCGGCGGACGACCACGGGGCCGGTTTGCGTTGAAGCGGGCGCGAAGCCGCTTAATTCTTCCGAGGACGTCCGCACCGGGGATGTAACGATCGCACCGTCGTGGAACACCAAAGTGCTGTCGCCCACGTTCAAATATTCGCCATAGGCCGTGACCTGAATCGGGTTTTCGCCTCCCACCGGACCGGCGGCCGGATCCAACCGGCAGATGCCGGGACCGGGCTGACCAGGAACAACTTCAAACGCCACCGCTTCGGAATACGCGTCGCCGCGGCGCACGCGCAAGGAGTACGTTCCCGGCGAGACGGTCGTGCCGTCCGTGAACTGCGCCGGTACCTTCACCACGGCCGTCGTGTCGTTCCAGGTGGCTGCGCCGCAGGCCGCCGGAAAATCCACGTCGGCCAGCGCCTCTTGGGAGACGCCTTCTACCGTCCGGGAGAAATACGCCCAGCCGTTGGCACCGAAATTCGTGCCGGAAATAGTGACGTACTGCCCTGCGGGACCCCACGTGGGCGTGTCCACGCAGGCGTTCCCTTCCCCGGCGCAGTCGGCGTCCACAACGCAGTGCCCGCCGCCCTCCTGGCAGGCGCGCCACCCCGTGTCCACGGACACGATGCGCGGCGGCGTTTCCTGGCTCTGCAACGGAACGGTGAAGGCCACGGGGTTGGACCCCTGGCGGGCGGAAACGCAGGCAATGCCCTCACCGCAGGTGTTGTTGTCCGGCGTGCAGGCGGTGGTCGTTCCCTGGCAGAACCATCCACCCGTGAACAGCTGCACGTCGTAGCCGCGCGGATCCAGCCGCGGCACGGTCACTTGGGCGGAGGTGGGGCTCCACGCGCCGTACGCGGCGGCAAGGTACGACGTGAAATACACCGTGGACAATCCCCGGCTCGCGCCGAAATTCACGCCTGCCAACTGGGTGGTGATGCCACCGAGGCCCGCGGCGGGCGTAACGGCGCACAACCCGGGCCGGACCACGTCGTTCACGTTGAAATCCGAAATGCGCGGACCAAAATCATTGTCCGTGCGGTCGGCTTTGGTTGGGTCGGTCGCGTACGCGGCCGCGCGCACTTCCAACGGGCCGGACACCGCCGCATCCGGCACCTGGACGATGACTTGCCTCGGCAACCAGGTGGCGTCGCATTGGGGCGAGGTAAACGACGGAACGACGACGTCGTCCGACGGGTCGTCCGGGTCGCCCAAGAAGACCACCGTGCCGGCTTCCTCCCCGAACCCGACGCCGAAGATCGTAATGAGGTTGGCGGGCGCACCGTCGCCGGGCAGCACGCGGTCGATGCGCGGCGTGCTCACGCAGGTCCCGTCCATGCAGGACAGGCCGTTGCCGCACTGCCAGGAGGCGGTGCAGGCCCCGCCCGCACAGGCGCCGCAGGAGCCGCCGCAGTCCAATCCCGTTTCGTCGCCGTCCTGGATGTTGTTGGCGCAATGGGCGGGAACGAGGTTCACGCGCACGGCCGCGGTGGTCGTTTCATGCCCCGCGCAGTCCAACACCTCCGCGAAGACGTCATAGCCGCGGGGAACGTACGGACTGGTGTCCCATTCGATATTGTCCGTGGAAAACTGGGTGAGCGGCATCAACGTGTCCGTGACGGCGGCATACACGGGGTCCGCGTTCCGCTCGACGTAGAACAAGGCCATCGAGGCGCCGACGTCGTCCGCTGCTTCCACCTGCAGCCCCACGCGTTCCGGGTACGGAACCGTCACGCCGGAAACGTCCGGCATGGTCATGGCCGCCGCCGGAGGAGAGGCGTCCACCTGGGAACCGGAACGGAAGGACAGAACGCAGGGAGCGAGCAAGCCGCCGCATTCGAAGGTCCGGTTGGTCGAACTGCGCAACACGGTCGGATTGAACACGACGTTGTACGTGGTATCCGGCGCGAAGCAGCGTTCCGTGGGTGCGCCCTCGCACACCTGTTCCGGGATGAACGTGACGGTTTTGCCGCGCACGTTGAACGTGCCCGGCACCGCGTTCCCCGCCGGATCGCGAATGACGATGCCCGGGCGCGACGGGTCCGTGACGGTGGACGCGCGTACGGCCTGGGTGAAGGCGAATTGCAACTGGGTGTTTTGAAGGATGCCGCTGCACTGCTCGTTCCAGCCGTCCAGGGCGAAATGCGCGCCGGGCGGGTTGATGCCGTCGCAAAGCGGACAACCCGGCGGCGGGTCCGTACCGATCGTTCCGACGCCCAAAGCGTCCGTCAGCCGGCTAATGATGAACGACGCGATGGCGAACGAGGACAAGATGAGCACGAGGCCGATCACGGCGTTGCGCAGCAGGCGTTTGGCCGTTTTTACGCGTTCCAGGTCCCCGCCGGCCGTCATGTACAAAAAGCCGCCGTAGATAACGATCCCAACGACGACAATGCCCAAAAAGCCGATCACCGTGCGGATGAGGCGGCCGATGATAACGGGCAGCGGCGGCTGGGACGTGAACCCGGCGGCCTCGGTAAACGCACGGATACCGGTAATGTCCGTGCCGGCCTGCTGCGCCCAGGCAGGCGCGGCGGCCAATAATCCCGCCCCGACCACGAGAGCGAGGAGAAATCCGGCAAGGAAGGAGAAACGGGCGCGGTTCATGTGCGTGGGTTAAGGCGTGGGAGGGAGCGGACGCGACGGCGTGCCGCCCGCCGTACAAGCAGTGGTGGACGGCTGGCCGTTGCAGCAGTACGGAGCGCTTTCCGTAACGGCGCAGGTGCCGTCCGAACCCGTACCGGGACCGGCCGCCGGCATATAGCAGAACTGGTTGTTGCCGCGCACGCCGTCCGTCACCAACGGGTAATAGTCGTAGCCGCCTTCCTCGCTGCTGATCATCATGGCGTGGTTGACCGACACCTTGGTGCGTTCCGTCAACAGCGGGGTCGCCTCCATCAAATCCGACCGCGTAACGAACCAGAATGCGTAATATGGATCCGGCCACAATTGGACGTTGGCATTGGACAACGAAGACGTCTTCATCGGCATGTTGAAGGTGAGTTCCACGGGCGCCGTGGTATTTGCGAATTCGCCCAGAATCTCCGGCTCCAACGAAATGAGCGCGGGGCTGCGGGTGTCGATGGCGTTGGACGTGCGGAACGTCCAATCGTAATTATCCGTGTCTGGCCCATCCGCAACGTCGTCTCCGTTACCATCCAGAGAATTGCCGGCCGCATCCACCAAGCCGTCGTATCCGCCGCCCACGATGCGCGCCTGCGGCCCTTCCCCGTCCAACGACGCCGCGCGGGCGAGAACGGTCAGGTTTGTATCGCGCGGCAGGCAGTACACGATGTTGCCACACATGTCCTGGGCGCATTGGTCGTCCGTGGTCAGACTCACGGTGCGGTACCCGTTGCTGATCTCATACGTTCCGGGCACGGTCGTTTCGCCGTCCAACACCCGGATGTTGGTGAACCCCGCGTCGGTGAATACGCCGCTGGCAGCCACCGGATCCATGGCTTCGTTGAAAGTGATTTCCACCGTGACGTTGGGGGCGTGCTCGGCATTGGCACGCGGCAGGACGGAAACGACCTTTGGCGGCGTCAAATCAACGAACGTGGATACTTCGAACGTCCACGCGTACTCTTGCGTCAACAAGCCGGGGCCGTCGGCCGTGCGGATGGTGGGCCGCAGGGACACGGTGTAATTCATGGGAGCGGAGGCGTTGCCGAGCAGGCCCACGGGCGCGAAGACCGCCGTTTGCCCGTCCGCGCTCAAAAACACGCGCACGTCGTCCGAATCCAGGGCGGCGTTTGACCCCTCGGCCGCCGGATAAATCTTCACGCGGTCCGCATTCAGGGTCCCCTGCGGCGTTTCACCCTCTTCCTCGTCCCGAACCGCGATGACGTCCGCCGGGTGGATGGGTTCTGCAAACGTCACCATAATTTTGGTGTTGCGCGGAATGTCCACGGCGTCGCGGGGCGGATAATGGTCCCGAATCACGCGGCCGTTGAGCGCGGCGGCCAGGGGTTCGCTATACCGTTCCACGGCCGTGCCGCGGATGGTGCCGAGCAGCCCGGCGGCGGCCAACAGGCGGTTCAACACGAACTGCGTGATGGCGAAGGCCGACAGGGCGATAATCAAGCCGATGATGGCGTTCTTGATGATGTCCTTGGCCTTGGTGGTTTTGGCCGGATCCCCGCCCGCCGTCATGTAGAGGAACCCCGCGTAGATAACCAAACACGTCAGCACGATGCCCAAGACGCCGAAAATGGCCCGGATGATGCGGGCAATGATGATGGGGAGCGGCGTGGACGGCAACACGGTGGCGGCTTCAAAGTCCTGCAACGTCTGGGATTGCAGCTGGGCGAACGCCTCGGGCGCGGCGGACGCGAAAACCACGGCAAGAACACATCCGAGAAGCAGCGCAGCGCGGCGGCGCGAGAGGAATGGCATACGTCAACGCGGAAAAACGTAACGGTTGCCGACAGGATACCATAAAACGCCTCCTGACGGGAGGCGTTTTGATTTCACGAACCGCGGGGCGTGCGTGCGTTCCTTCTATATCTGGTACAGCGACACCGTCAGGCCCGCGAACAGACCGGCCACCACCAGCGTGCCGAGCGTGCCGCCCATGATTTGCCGTTGGGCGTTGTCTTTGTCCGTGTCCCGCCCGCCGGCGACCATGTACTTGAAGCTGCCGACCAGCAGGGAGTTGAGCGCGACCAGGCCCATCAGCAACGCGAAGCCGCGGGCGGCGCGCAGGGCGTATTCAACGTACGGCAAGGGAGAGAACGCCGTCGCGCCCACGGCGGCATGTGCCGCTTCCGGCGCAACCGCCACAGCCACAATCCCCAGCACCAGCGCGGCCAGCAGGGATTCCACCACCGCTTTCACGCGCCCGGCGTCGGCCTGACCCGCCACCGCTTTCATGGCGGCGCCCATGGCCTTGCCAGCATCGGCCTTGCTGGTGAACCCCCCGGCGGCGAGGGCGTCCTTCACCGTGGCTGCCAACGCGGCGTCGTCCATCTGAGCGGGCAAGTACCGTTCCAACACGGTAATTTCCGCCAACGAGGAGGCGGCCAGGTCTTCCCTGCCCCCCGTAGTGAACGTGTCGGCCGCGTCCTTCAATTGCTTGATCTGGGTCTTGATCAACGCCGTTACTTCGTCGTCGGTCAATTCCTTGGCTTCCGCCCCGTACAAATCAATCTGCTTGTTTTTCAACGCCGACTTCAACATCCGGATGGTGCCGAGCGCGGCTTCATCCTTCGCCTTCATGGCGTTCTTCATGTCTTCGGTGATTTGGGCGATGAGGGACATATGGGGATATCATAGCAGAAAAGGACCCGGCCGGGTCCTTTTGCTTAGCGGCGGCCGCGGCCGCGCTTCTTGTCTTCCACCAGCTTGCCGACTTTCATCAGGTAGTCGCGCTGGGCGCGGGTGGTGATGCGGCGGATGGCGCTTTCTTTTTGGGTCGTTTTGTTCGGCTCCTTGACGTGGAAGCGGAACTTGCGGGTTTCCAGCAGCTTGCCGCTGGACTGCACCCGGCGGGTGAAGCGACGCAGCAGGCCGTCGAAGCTCTCGCCCTTGCGACGCTTGGTTTCAACAACGGACACAGGCGGAATGGATAAAAAGTAAGGGAAAATCGATGTGCGGAATGATAGGCGACCGGGCGTTTCCTGTCAAGATTACGCGGCGGCCGCGTTTACGCCTGCGCCTCGCCCGCCTCCGGCGCGCCGGAGAGCTTGCGTTTCATGAGGGAAACGATCTTTTCCCGGTCGGCGATTTCCTGGGCGCCGGAATCCATGTCGCGGATGATCACCGTGCCGTCCAGCACCTCCTTTTGGCCGATGATGAGCGTGTAGGGCACGCCCAGCTTGTTGGCCGATTCCAACTGGGTTTTCAGGGCGTTCTTGCCGAAGGCCTCGGCCACGGGAATGCCGCCTTGGCGGAATTGCTCGTAGAGTTTCAGGCCCACGCGGCGGGCGGCGTCGCCCAGCTGGGCGAAGAAGACCTGCGGCGCTGGGCGGCCCGTGCCGGGCAGGTTGCGCTCCGCCAGGGTGCGCGCCACGCGTTCCATGCCGATGGCGAAGCCGCAGGCGGGCGTGGGACGGCCCGAAAGCAGTTCCAGCAAGCCGTCGTAGCGGCCGCCGCCGGCCAGGGCGTTTTGCGCCCGTTCGCCGGTGTCCCCCGCCTCCCACAGCTCGAACACCGTGTGGGTGTAGTAGTCCAACCCGCGCACCAAGTGCGGATTGAGCACGTAGGGGATTTCCACTTCGTCCAAAAACTCGAGCACCTTGGTGAAGTGGGCCTTGGACGTTTCGTCCAGCCAGTCCACGATGGGCGGGGCGTTCGCCAGCAATTCCTGCACCGTGGGATCCTTGCTGTCCAAAATCCGCAGCGGGTTCTTCTGCAGGCGGCGCTTGTCGTCTTCCGACAGCTTGGCGCGGTGCGGGCGGAAATAGCTGGTCAATTCGGCCAGGTACGCCTGGCGGGTTTCCGGCGTGCCGATGGAGTTGATCTGTACCACCGTGGGCAGGCCGATGTCCTTCATGATCTGCACGGCGATCATGATGAGCTGGGCGTCCATGATGGCTTCGGCCGACCCGAGCACCTCGAATCCGGCCTGGTGGAACTGACGATAGCGGCCGGCTTGCGGACGCTCGTGGCGGAACATGGGGCCCTCGTACCACAGCTTCACCGGCTGGGGCAGGTTGAACATGCCGTGGTTGGCGTAGGCGCGCGCAACGGACGCCGTGGCTTCCGGGCGCAGGGCGACCTGTTCTTCCGACGCGTCGGTGAAGGCGTACATTTCCTTCTCCACGATGTCGGTTTGCTTGCCCACCGTGCGCTGGAACAGCTCGACGCGCTCCAAAATCGGCGTGTCGATGCGGTCGAAGCTGTACGCTTCGGCCAGGGCGCGGACCGTGTCGCGCAACTTCTGCCAGCGGGGCTGTTCCTCCGGCAGGATGTCGCGGAATCCGCGCAGCAATTCCGGGGCCGGCTTGGTTTTCTTGGCCGGCGCGGCTTCCTTCCCACCCGCGGCGGGCGTGGCGGGCGCGGCGGGTTTCGCCTTTGGCTCTTCCGTCTTCTTCTTGGGAGCGGCGGGTTTTTTGGCGGTCATAGAGGAGAGGGAGAGGGGCTAAAACCCGTATTCGGGAGGTTGGAAGATGGACGCGCGGGAAACGGGCAATCCCCGTACCCACACCCGCCCGACGATGTCCGTGCGTTTGACGGGGCCGAAACTGCGGGAGTCCAGGCTTTCGCCGCGATTGTCGCCGAGGACGAGGTATTCGCCGTCGGCCAGGGTGGTTTTCTTCTTGCCGTGCGTGACGACGCCTTCCAAGTACGATTCCTCCAGCACCGTGCCGTTCGGATGCACGCGATTGAACACCGTCACGCGGCCGTCCGTGACCTCCACCGTTTCGCCCGGCAGGCCGATCACCCGCTTGATGAAATACTGGCTGGGATCCAGGGGATAGCGGAATACCACCACTTCCCCGCGCTGCGGCTCCCGGAAGCGATAGGAGATTTCGTCGATGATGAGGTATTCGTTGTCGTAGAAGCTGGGCTCCATGGACGCGCCCCGCACGTTAAACGGCTGGATCAGGAAGTAGCGGATGGGCAGGACGATGGCCGCCGAAACGATGACGATTTGCAGGACTTCGATGACGAAGAGGACCGCCGCCGCGCCCGTGGGGCCGAACGTACGGTGCAGGAAGGAATCAAGACGGGCCGTGGCCATAGGCAAAAGGCAAGATTGCGCCAAGCATAGCACGCGAAACCGCCCGGAGCAAGGGTCGAAGGGGCGCGACTTGAACGTTTCCGGCGCCCGTGCTATTTTCCTTCCGCACGGATGTTTAGCTCAGCTGGTTAGAGCGCACCGTTCACATCGGTGAGGTCGCTGGTTCGATCCCAGCAACATCCACCAAAAACGCCTCCGCATGCGCGGGGGCGTTTTTGTTTCTTGTCCCGGCGCGTTTTTTTGTCTACAGTGATGGACGCTATGGAACCGGCCTCGCAACCGACCGAACCGCCGCAGGTAGACCTGCTGCGCCCGCAGGCTCCGCCGCCGGGCGATCCCGAGCCGCGCCCGCGCAAGCCGCTTCTTTTTTTCGGTAAGGCGGCCGTGGTGGTGGGCGTGTTTGCCGTGGTCGTGGCGGGGGCATTGTCGTACCGCGTGGCCACCAACGGCGAGGCGCGCACGTCGTTTTCCTTCTTCGGCACCATCCGCCAGCTGGTGACCGCCGGGGACCGGGAACTGCGCGGCGAAGACCGGGACCGCGTGAATATCCTGCTCATGGGCATCGGCGGCGAAGGCCACGAAGGGGCGCAGCTCACCGACACCATCATGCTGGCCAGCTGGCGCCCGTCCACCGGCGAGGTCGGCCTGCTGTCCATCCCGCGCGACATGGCCGTGGACATTCCCGGCTTCGGCCAGCGGAAAATCAACGCCGCCAACGCCTACGGCGAAACCGCGGAACGCGGCAGCGGCCCCCTGTTGGCCGCCCGCACGGTGGAACAGGTCTTCGGCCAGCCCGTGGACTACTACCTGCGCGTGGACTTCGACGGCTTCGCCCAGCTCATCGACGACGTGGGCGGCATCGACGTGTACGTGGACCGCTCGTTCCAAGACAGCCGGTACCCCACGCACGGCATGGAATACGCCAGCTGCGGCTCCGCCGAACGGATCGACCCGGAAACGGGCGAGGCCGTGCTGGTTCCCGTGTACGACTGCCGGTTCGAAACGCTGCGGTTCACCGAAGGATGGACGCAGATGGACGGCGACACCGCGCTCAAATACGTCCGCTCCCGCTACGGCACCAACGGCGAGGCCTCCGACTTCGCCCGCTCCCGCCGCCAGCAGAAGGTCATCGCCGCGGTGAAGGAAAAGGTCTTCTCCGCCGGCACCCTGCTCAACCCCGTCCGCTTGAACCAGATGCGGGACACCCTGCAGCGCAACATCGCCACGAACTTTGAAACGTGGGAACTGCTGCGTCTGGCCAATGAGTTGAAGGACTTCGACGTGTCGACCCTGCGCACCACGGTGCTGGATTCGTCCAACGCCTCCCCGCTGTACGCCACGTCGCTCAACGGCGCGTACGTCCTGCTGCCGAAGAACGACGACTGGCGCCCCGTGCGCGAGGCGGCCGAACGCGTGTTCGAAGACGGCGCCGCCACCCCCACCGCTCCCAAGCGCCTGGGCCGGGTGGAAGTGCAAAACGCCACCGCCGTCACCGGCTTGGCGCACCGCTTCTCCCTGGCGCTCAAAACCGACGGCTTCGAGGTCACGGGCATCGGCAATGCCGAGGAACGCGGCCTGGCCCGCACCCTGGTGTACGACCTCACCGGCGGCAAGGACGCCGAGGCCTTCAATACCCTGCTGGCGCGCGTGGACGGCACCCCCGCCCCGCCCGGAGGCACCCAGGCACCGACCAGCCAGCCGGATATTGACTTCCTGGTCGTTTTAGGGCAAAATTCCGCCAACCTTGAATAAGAAACAGGCCGCGCTTCCGCGGCCTTTCGTTTCGCCCTATGCCCTCTTCCTCCTCCGTCCCCGCCATCGCCCTGGTCGGCCGCACCAACGTGGGCAAATCCACCCTGTTCAACCGCCTCACCGAAACGCAAAAGGCGCTGGTTTCGGACGAAGCCGGCACCACGCGGGACCGCCTGGAAGGCGAATGCCTGTGGCGCGGCCGCATCGTCAACGTGGTAGACACGGGCGGCTTGGACGTGGACGCCTCCGGTGAAATCGAACGCAACGTCATCCGCCAGGCCGAAATCGCCATGCAAAAGGCCGACGTGATTTTCTTCGTGGTGGACTTGAAAACCGGCGCCCTGCCCCAGGAACGGGAATTGGCACGCATGCTGGCCAAAAGCGACAAGCCGGTCGTGGTGGTGGGCAACAAGGCCGAAACTCTGGCCACGGCGGGAACGGCGCACAACAAGGAATGGCAGTTCCCGGGCCTGCCCGCCCCCCTGCCCGTCTCCGCCGTCAAAGGCACCGGCATCGGCGACCTGCTGGACCACGCCTACGATTTGCTCAAGGAACTCGGCAAGGAACCGGCGGACATCAGCCAGGTGCACGCCGTGCGCGTGGCGGTGATCGGCAAGCCGAACGTCGGCAAGTCCTCCCTGCTCAACGCTATCCTGGGCGAAGAACGCTTCATCGTCAGCCCCGTGGCGGGCACCACGCGCGAACCCAACGACGTCCGCGTGCAGGTCGGCGACCGCTCGTACGTGTTCGTGGACACCGCGGGCATGCGCAAAAAGGCCCGCGTGCGGGAAACGGGCGGGTTGGAACAAGCGGGCGTGGAACGCGCGCGCAACATGCTGCGCCGCTGCGACGTCGCCCTGTTCGTCATGGATGTGAACGAACCCATCGGCGCGCAGGAACGCACGCTGGCGGGCATGCTCAAGGACGCCCACGTCGGCGTCATCGTGGTGGCGAACAAATGGGACCTGGTGCCGGACAAAAAGCCGGACACCGTCAACGCCTTCAAGAAGTACATCGCCGCGCACCTGCCGTTCCTCACCTGGGCGCCCGTGCTGTTCGCCTCCGCCAAGGAAGGCCAGCGTATCCAAAACGTCTTCGAGCAAGTGGACGCCATCCAGCGCCGCCGCTTCACCAAGCTGACGGACGAAGAACTGGACGTCTTCCTGAAGGGCGCCGTGAAGGCCCACCTGCCCAGCAAGGGCAAGGGTCCGTCCCCGCCCAAAATCCTGGGCATGACGCAAACGGACGTGGCACCGCCGCACATCCAGGTGGTCATCAAGGCCAAGCGCCTGGACGTGCTGCACCCCAGCTACCTCCGCTTCCTGGAAAACCGCCTCCGCCGCCGCTTCGACCTCGAAGGCACGCCCGTGCGCATGAGCGTGCGCGGCATCGTGTCGGCGTAGAATTGGCCAAAAAACACACCTCGAGAGGGGTGTGTTTTGTTTTATCGAACCGGCTTCCGTGGGAACCCTAGAGCAGATACAGTCCGTGCGCCCGCAAAAACTCGGCGCCAAGTTCTTTGAAGAAGATTCCTTTTCGCATGCCCTCAAACGCTTCCCGGACATGAGGCGTCATATTCTCCGGCAATTCGTCCAAACGAACCCATTTCAAATCATCGCATTTGTGCGGTTCCATGTTCTTCATTTCACCACCCCACGTCCGCGCCCGAAAGAAAAAATCCACTCGATTGTCCGTGTTATCGTGCTTTGGTCGGTACGATACGTGCACCAACTCAAGGTCGGCCGGCGACAGGTCGATGCCGATTTCTTCTTTTGCCTCACGCACGATCGCTTCCGTGGGCAATTCGCCTTCGTCCACGTGTCCGGCCGGGACTTGGTAATTCCCGTCTTCATATCCGGTATTGCACCGCCGGGCGATAAGATACGTTCCGTCTTTCTCCAGGAAAATGTACGCGGCGGGGATTGCTTTGTTTCGTGTAGCCATAACCGTGGATAAAATGAGGTTCTTCCTCTATCGTACCACCCATGCCTCCCCTGCGCCCCCTCCCCCGTTCGTTCTACGCCCGCCCTGCCGACGCGGTGGCGCGGGAGTTGTTGGGGATGTGCCTGGTGCGGCACGCGGGCGGTGAAACGCGCGTGGCGCGCATCGTGGAAACGGAAGCGTACCTCGGCCCGCAGGACAAAGCCTGCCATACGGCGCGCGGCAAAACGGCCCGCAACGCCGCCATGTTCGGTCCGCCGGGGCACGCGTACGTCTATCTGATTTACGGCATGTACCACTGCCTGAACGTCGTGACGGGAAACGGCGAAGGCCAGGCCGTGCTGATCCGCGCCGTGGAGCCGATCACCGGCTGCGCGGGAAAAACCTGCGGGCCCGGACTCTTGTGCAAAACCTTGGCCATCACCCGCACGGACGATGGCATGGATTTGCTCGGCGAGGACCTGTTCATCGCACCGGATGAACCGGACGACAAACGCCTCCCCCGCATCGTCGCCCGGCCGCGCATCGGCGTGGACTACGCCGGCCCCCGCTGGTCCCGCCGCCTGCTGCGATTCTACCTGAACGGCAATCCGCATGTGTCGCGGCCATAAATACCGTATACTGTCCCCGTTCCCTCTCTTTCTATGCATCTCATCGTCGGCCTGGGCAATCCCGGCACGGAATACGAACGCACGCGGCACAACGTCGGTTTTTTGGTCGTGGAAGAAGTGGCCCGGCGGCTGGGCGTGGAATTCCGGGCGAAAAACGCTTGGAAAGCCACGGTGGCGCAGGCCGTGCGTGAGGATGGAAAAATCCTGCTGGCCAAGCCCAAGACCTTCATGAACCTCAGCGGCGAGGCCGTGCGCACCATCATGCAGGCCAACGGCTTGGACGCCTCCCGCCTGCTGGTCGTTTACGATGAAGCCGACCTGCCCTTCGGCGAAATCCGCTTCCGCGCGTCGGGTTCGGCGGGCGGGCACAACGGCATGAAGTCCATTTTGGGCGTGCTGCCGAACAGCACGGAAGTGGCGCGCGTGCGCGTGGGCGTCGGCCGACCGGAACATCCGAACGTCCCGTTGGAAAACTGGGTGCTCGGTTCCTGGACGCCGGAGGAACGCGCCGCCCTGCCGGAGATTCTTTCCCGCGCGGCGGACGAAATTGAGAAATGGCTGGCGAACTGAACGTGCCGCGTATGCGCCCCGACCTGCCCTATTGGCTCGCCCTGCTGCGCTGCACGGACTTCGGCCCGGCGCGCATGAAGCGCCTCGCGGACGGCTTTCCGTCCATGCGCGAGGCGTTTTTGGCGTCCGTGGCGGACCTCGTAGCCGCGGGCATCGAACCGCATGTGGCAGAAAAGTTTGTGGCCCTGCGCGGCACCCTGGAACCGGAACGCGAAGCCGAACGCCTGCGGGAAACCGGCATGCGGGCCATCACCCGCTTGGACGACGACTACCCGGCGTCCTTGGCGACCATCCACGACCCGCCGCCCGTGCTCTTCGTGCGCGGGGCTCTGCCCGCCGCCGAGCAGCCCTGCGTGGCCGTGGTCGGCTCGCGCCATGCAACACCCTACGGCCAGGAAGCCGTGCGCGAACTCGTGGGGCCGCTGGCCCGCGCGGGCGTTTCCATCGTCAGCGGGCTGGCCTACGGCATCGACGCGCACGCCCACCGCGCCGCGCTGGATGCAGGGGGCCATACCGTGGCCGTGCCCGGTTCGGGCGTGGACGCCGCGAGCATCTATCCCGTGGGCAACCGGGCGCTCGCGGACCGCATCCTTGCCGCGGGCGGCGCCGTCCTGTCTGAATTTCCCCCAGGCACGCCCGTCTTCCCCGCGAACTTCCCCCGCCGCAACCGCGTCATCGCCGGCCTCGCCCGCCTTACGCTCGTGATCGAAGCGGCCGCCGGTTCCGGTTCGCTCATCACCGCGCGCTTCGCCCTGGAACACGGCCGGGACGTCGGCGCCGTGCCGGGACCGTTCCACGCCCCGCTGTCTTCGGGCTGCCACCGGCTCATCCGCGAAGGCGCCTTGTGCGTTACCGCCCCCGAGGACATCTTCGACGCCCTGTCCCTCGCCCCGCCGCCCGTTTCTTCCCAACCCGCCCTGCCCATCTACCAACCCGCCGACCCGGACGAAGCGGCCGTGCTGACCTTGCTGCACCCGCGCGAGCCCCTGCATGTGGACGACCTGGTGGAACGCGCCGAACTCCCCGCCGCACGCGTCTCCGCCGTCCTTTCCACGCTGGAATTGGCGGGGGCGGCACGCGCTGTGGGCGGCCTGTGCTACGTTCGCAATTGACCCCCTGGCTTGACGAAACGCCGTATCCACCCCCATCATCAATGCCATGTCCAAGCATTTGATCGTCGTCGAGTCCCCGACGAAAGCCAAAACCATCGCGAAATTCCTCGGAAAGGACTACCGGGTTCTTTCCTCGTTCGGCCACGTCCGCGACCTGCCGAAAAACAAAATCGGCGTGGATCCGGCCAAGAACTTCGCCCCCACGTACGTCGTTTCGGACGAGAAAAAAGACAAGGTAAAAGAACTGGCGCGCGCCGCCGGCGAGGCCGACGACATCATCCTCGCCACCGACGAAGACCGCGAAGGAGAAGCCATTGCCTGGCACATCGCCGAGGTCTTGGGATTGGACCCGGAAACAGCCAAGCGCATCACCTTCCACGAAATCACCCGCCCCGCCATCGAGGCGGCCCTGCAAGCTCCCCGCCGCATCGACATGAACCAAGTGCACGCCCAGCAGGCGCGCCGCATTTTGGACCGGCTCGTGGGCTACGAACTCTCGCCGCTCTTGTGGGAAAAAATCCGCCGCGGGCTTTCGGCCGGGCGCGTGCAATCCGTGGCCGTGCGCCTCACCGTGGAACGGGAGCGCGAGCGCCAGGCGTTCAACGTCGAAGAATACTGGACGGTCGAAGCCGCCTTCGCCAAGGACGGCACGCCGTTTGCGGGCAAACTGGCGTCCATCAACGGAGAGAAACTCGACAAACTCGCCATCCGCACCGAAGCCGAGGCCAAGAAGATCGAAGCGGCGCTCACGGGTGCCTCCTTCACCGTGGCCAACGTGGAACGCAAGGACCTCACCAAGGCCCCGCCCACGCCCTTCACGACGTCGGCCCTGCAGATCGAAGCGAACAACCGCCTGGGCTACGGCGCCAAGCAGACCATGATGCTGGCGCAGAAACTCTACGAAACCGGCCGCATCACCTACATGCGTACCGACTCGGCGAACTTGGCCGAGCCCTTCCTGGCCGACGCCCAGGCGCACATTAAAGAGGCGTTCGGCGACGCGTACGCCCAAGGCCCCCGCCGCTACAAAACCAAGGCGAAGGGCGCCCAGGAAGCGCACGAAGCCATCCGTCCCACGGACGTGCGCGCCACGCCCGAATCGCTGCGTTCGCTGGACCCAAAGATGTGGAAGGTCTACGACCTCATCTGGCGGCGCACGGTGGCTTCCCAAATGCCGTCTGCCACCTTGGAACGCACCGCCGTGGACGTCGAGGCGCGCGGCCACGTGTTCCGCGCCAGCGGCCACGCCCTCAAGCGCGACGGCTTCATGAAGGTCTACCGCGCCTCCGAGGACAAGCTGCTCCCGCCGCTTGTGGCGGGCGACGCCGTGGAAACGCACGGTATTACGTCCGTGCAGCATTTCACCGAACCGCCGCCGCGCTATTCCGACGCCACCCTGGTGAAAACCATGGAAGAACTGGGCATCGGCCGTCCGTCCACCTACGCCCCCACCATCGCCACGGTGGAAGCCCGCGGCTACGTGGAACGCGACGACAACAAGAAACTCCGTCCCACGGACATCGCCTTCACCGTGACGGACCTGCTCACGGCGCATTTCCCCAACATCGTCGACTACGCGTTCACGGCCAAGATGGAAACGGACCTGGACGGCGTGGCCGATACCGGCGCCTGGGTGCCGATGCTGAAGGACTTCTACGGCGGCTTCCACGCGGCCGTGGAGGAAAACGCCAAGAAACTCAAGCGCGAGGACTACGTAATCGACCGGCTGGTGGGCGTGGACCCGGCCACGGGGCTGGAGGTGCGCGTGCACAGCGGCCGCTTCGGCCCGTTCGTGCAGCTGGGCGAAACCCCGCCCAAGGTCAAGAAACCGCGGCGCAAGAAAGGCGAGCCGGCACCCGAACCCGTGCCGGAGGCCCCCAAGCCCAAGCGCGCCTCGGTGGCCAAGGGCGTGCACGCCGATGACGTCACGTTGGAACAGGCGCTGACCTGGCTGTCGATTCCCCGCACGCTCGGCAAAACGTCGGAAGGCGAAGACGTGATCGCCAACACCGGCCGCTTCGGCCCGTACCTGAAGGCCGGGGACGCCACCGCGTCCATCGTCCCGCCGTTCGACGTGTATACCATCACGCTGGAGCAGGCACTGCCGGTGCTCGCCGAGGCGGCGGAGAAAAAGCGTATCCGCATGACCCCGCTGGCCATCGTCGGCACGGACCCGGAAACGGGCGTGGAGCTGAAGGTGATGAACGGCCGCTACGGCCCGTACGTGACCGACGGCGAAACCATGGCGTCGCTGGGCAAGGGCCTGGAACCGAAGGACGTCACCGTGGACGTCGCCAAACAGCTGATCGCCAAGAAAAAAGCCGCGCCCAAGCGCGCCTGGAAACGCAAACCGAAGGCCGCCGAAACGCCGGAATAATCCGGCGTTTTTCTTTGACAACGCTTTTTCCCTGCCCTACGCTGAAATTCCACCCACCCTGCGCGTTATGACCGAACTCGTCCGCACCTACGACGACCTGGCCGCCCTGGTGGCCAAGAACTACCGGAACCCGGACGTGGATTTCGTGCGGCGCGCCTTCGACATGGCCTACCGCGCGCATGATGGCACCAAGCGCCTCACCGGGCACGACTACATCGTCCATCCGCTGGCCGTGGCCTGCAAACTGGCCGAAATGGGCCTGCATTTGAACGTCGTGGCGGCGGGGCTCCTGCACGACGTCGTGGAAGACACGGGCATTTCGCTGGAAGCCGTCGAAAAGGAATTCGGTCCGGACGTCGCCTCGCTCATCGACGCCGTCACCAAGCTCAAGAAAGTCCGCTACCAGGGCGAGGACCGCTACGTGGAAAACCTCCGTAAGATGTTCCTGGCCATGGCCTCGGACGTGCGCGTGGTGTTCATCAAGTTCGCCGACCGCCTGCACAATCTCCAAACCCTCTACGCCCAGCCGCGCAACAAACAGCTGCGCGTGGCCCGCGAGGTGCTGGAAATCTACGCTCCCATCGCCGGGCGCCTGGGCATGGCCGAAATGAAGGGCGACATGGAAGACCTCGCCTTCGCCTACCTCGAACCCAAGGAATACGAACGGGTCCGCAGCGTGATGGAAACCAAGGTGCAAACGCAGGGCGCCGCCGTCACCCGCGTCATCGACGAAACCGAAAAGCTCCTGGCGGGCGCGGGCGTGCACGCGGCCAAGGTCCACGGCCGTGTGAAACGCATCTACAGCCTGTACAAAAAGTTGCTCAAATACCACAACGACTTCAGCAAGATCTTCGACTACATCGCCGTGCGCGTCATCGTATCGAACGTGGAGGAATGCTACGCGGCCCTGGGCGTGCTGCACCAGCGCTGGAAGCCCTTCCCCTCCCGCATCAAGGACTACGTCGCCCAACCGAAGCCCAACGGCTACCAGTCCCTGCACACCACCGTGTTCGCCGACGCCGGCGACCCGATCGAATTCCAAATCCGCACCCAGGAAATGAACGACCTGGCCGAATTCGGCGTGGCCGCCCACTGGCGGTACAAGGAAGGCGGCATGCGCCCGGAGCAGAACATGCGCTGGATGGAAGAACTGGCGAACATCCAAAAGGAACTGGCGAACAAAAAGGACTTCCTGGAGCAGCTGGAATACATGAAGATCGACGCCTTCAAGGACCGCATTTTCGTGTTCACGCCGCGCGGCGACGTCATCGACCTACCGGAAGGCGCCACGCCCGTGGACTTCGCCTACGCCATCCATACGGAAGTCGGCCACACCTGCGTGGGCACGCGCATCAACGATGTTGCCGGCGCCCTGGACGCCGCGCTCACCTCCGGCGACGTGGTGGAAATCCTCACGGACAAAAACCGCAAGGGGCCGAACCCGGACTGGCTGAAGATCGTCAAAACCCACCATGCCCGGCAGAAAATAAAAGAGGCGACGCGCAGCTCGTTCAAGCGGTGGATCGCGAACGTCATGCGGACGAACGACAACGCAAAAAAGACCGAGAAAAAAGCGGATGCCGCTCCGGCCGCCAAAACGTAAAACCGCCCGTGGGGGGCGGTTTTTGCTTAGGATAGCTTTTCGAAGCGGTCCAGCAGGTCCAGCAATTCCTCCGGCGAATAGGCGTGAATGACGATCTTGCCGCGGCCGTTGCGGAAGTCGATCTGCACCTTGGTGAGCAGGATGTCGCGCAGGCGCTTTTCGTGCGCCGCAACGTTCGGGTCCTTGGCGGCGCGCGCGCGGCGGCCCCCGGCGGGCGCCACGGCGTCTTCTGCCTCGCGCACCGTCACGCCGCCTTCCAGCATGCGGGCGAACAGGCCGCGGCGCTTGTGCGCGTCCGTCTCCGCCAGCAGCGTGCGGGCGTGGCTTTTGGTGATCTTCCCTTCCCGCAGCGCGGACAGCATTTCATCCGGCAGGTCCAGCAAACGCATGGCGTTGGCAATGGCCGGGCGGCTCTTGCCCATGCGCTTGGCGGCTTCCTCCTGGGTGAGGCCGAATTCGTCCACCAAGGCCTTGTATGCCAGGGCTTCTTCGTACGGGTTCAGGTCCGCGCGCTGGACGTTCTCGATGATGGCCAGTTCCAATTTCTGCTGCTCCGTGGCCTCGCGCGCCACAACCGGAACGGTTTTGAGCCCCACGGCGCGGGCGGCGCGCAGGCGGCGTTCACCAGCCACCAGTTCGTAGCCGTCCCCACGCTTGGTTACCACCAACGGCTGGATGATGCCGTGTTCCTTCACGGATTGGATGAGGTCTTCCAAATCCCCCGGCGCGAAATCTTTGCGCGGCTGGCGCGGGTTTTCTTTGATCTTGGCCGTTTCCACTTCCAAAATGGCGCGATGCGCCTCTTCTGGCAGCACCTGGGCGGTGGCGGAAGGAGTGGGCTTGGGCGGAATGAGCGAGCCCAGACCCCTCCCCAACGCGGACGTATTCATGGCCATAGTGAAGTGGATTACGTTCGTTCCTGGTCCCGCAGGAGGAATTCCTTGGCCAGTCGTTCGTAGGCCTTGGCAGCCTTGGATTCGGCGTCGTAGTGAATGATGCTCTTGCCGAAACTGGGCGCCTCCGCCAGCCGGATACTGCGCGGAATGACGGAGCGGAAGATCTTGTCGGGAAAATGCCGATAGAGTTCCTGCAGGACTTCGTTGGACAGGCGCGTGCGGGCGTCGAACATGGTGATGACCGCGCCCATGATTTCGAGCTCGGGCTTGAGGTGTTCCCGCACCATGTTGACCGTGTTCATCAGCTGGCCCAGCCCTTCCAAGGCGAAGTATTCGGCCTGCACGGGAATGAGCACCGAATCGGCGGCCACCAGACCGTTGAGCGTGATGAGGCCCAAGGACGGCGGGTTGTCGATAATGACGTAGTCGAAGTCGTTGCGGGCTTCCAAAAGGGCCTTGCGCAAGAAATGTTCCCGCTCCTCCATGTTCACCAATTCCACCGACGCGCCGGCCAAGGCGTCGGTGCCCGCCAGGATTTTCAGCCCGGGATGGGCGGTTTCCAAAGCGATATCTTGGAAACGATGCGTGCCGGCCATGAGTTCGTACACGCCGCCGGGCACGGCCGACCGGTCGAGTCCCAACCCGGAGGACGCGTTGCCCTGCGGGTCCAAGTCCACCAGCAAAACGAACTTGCCGGCGTCGGCCAGGAACGCGGCCAGGTTCACGGCCGTGGTGGTTTTTCCCACGCCGCCTTTTTGGTTCACGACGGAAACGATATGGGCCATAACGATTGGTGGAGGGGGCTTGGTGGCTCTAGTATATCAAATCAATCCGAAGTGACGCAGGGCGGTTTCCAACGCGGGCCGTTTCCCTTCCCACGCCTGTTCGAGCAGTTCGTGCGGCGCGCCCCACCAAACCTCGGAAAACTCGCGGTGATAGGCGTCGAGATGGAACGCGGTGTCCGGCCGCACCTGGGCCAGGAATACCGTTTGTTCTTGCCCGACGTAATCGGCCTTGCCCCGCGCGAGCGTTGCCAGATACGGTTCCGGCCAGCGGTAGCGGAAGGTGCCGGGCGCCTGCCCCAGCCATTCGTAATCGGCGTCGCAGATGCCCAACTCTTCCTGCAATTCCCGGCGGGCGGCCTGGTCCGCCGTTTCGCCCGGGTCAATTCCCCCCTGCACCGTTTGGACAGTCTGGTAGGTGGATTGCGCGCGGCGACACAGCAACACGCGGCCCGCACCGTCCGTGACAATGACGGCGGCGTTGGGGCGGTAGGCGGCGGGGGAAGAGGAGCGGTCCATAGCCGGGGCATTGTACCTGATCCAACGGTAGACGGAAATGAACCCGTTTGCTACTATTTCCGACGCGCCGGGATGGTGGCAGAACCGCCCGCCGGCGGGTTCCCGGGAAATTGAAGGGCGAGTGGTGGAACTGGTATACACGCAGGACTCAAAATCCTGTGGTCGCAAGGCCATGAGGGTTCGACCCCCTCCTCGCCCACCAATTGCCCGGGACGGCCCCGCAGGGGGCGAGGTCTTGCCAAAAACGCCATTTGGCCGTACCATTCGGACACCCATTGGCGTCATCGCGGCTGGGTAGCTCAGTTGGTTAGAGCGAGGGACTCATAAGCCCTAGGTCGGCGGTTCGATTCCGCCCCCAGCTACCACCCTCCGTCCCATCAACACCGTTGGTGGCACGAAGGGTGGTAACGAAAAGCCACCGAAACATCGACGCGGGGTAGAGCAGCCAGGCAGCTCGCTGGGCTCAATCGTGAACCCGTCCCTCCCAATGGACACCAAATTAAAAGGCGACATCGCCGAACAGGCCGCCGTCCTCGCCGCGCTTCAACGCGGCTGGGGCGTTCTCCGGCCCGTCGGTGACCGCCTTGCGTACGATTTGGTGTTCGACGTAAACGGACGTTTTGTCCGCGCGCAAGTAAAATGCGCGTGGCGCGAACGAACGTCCGGAAACTACGTCGTCGATACGCGCCGCACGAAAACGAACCGACGCCGCATGGTTCGGGACCGGTACCAAGCAAGCGATTTCGACTTCGCTCTTGCCTACCTCCCGGACACGGGCGCCTTCTACGTTTTCCCCGCGGCCGCGTTCATCGCCTATGGAAGCGCCATCCACATGGTGGAGGCGGACAAACGCCAACGCAAACCGGCTTCGGCCGCGTTCCGCGATGGCTGGGACGGAATCGCACAATGGGCTGCGCGCACCGCAAGGAGCGCGTGACAACCTGTCAAATTCGGGGAAGCCTCGTTCGCGTGGTAATCCCGAGCCAAGCCGTCCGATCCGTCGGACGGAAGGTGTAGAGACTTGATGGCAGGCATCCCACCGGGATGAAGGGAAAGTCCAGACCACGAACTTCGACAAACCGTTGGAGGCGGCGAAAGCCGAAGTGGTACGCATAACCCAGAGGTCGCCGGTTCAAATCCGGCCCCCGCAACCAATAATATCCCTGGTCCTCCAGGGATATTATTGTTGGCGGATTTGAACCGAGGGGATGGAAAGGGGAGATAATCCCCTTTCATGCCGGGGTGATAGGCCGGCGCCAGCCCGGCCGCCAGAGGGGCGGAAGCCCCTATGGGGAGGCCGAAGGCCAACGTTCAATTCCGGCCCCCGCAACCAAAAACACCCGTCATTTCGACGGGTGTTTTTGTTCAATGGCACGTGCCCCCTGCTACTTGGCGGGTTCCGTTTTGCTGGATTCCATCGCCGCCATGAGCTGCCGCATCAGGTCGCCGGTTTTGCCGACCTGGGTGTCCATGAACACCACCTTGCTGTTCGGCGTCATGCCGATGCTCTTCATGGTGTCCAAGTACTGGGTCAGGCTCAGGATGGCCATGATTTCCACGGACGACTGGTGGGTGGCCTGCTGCACCGTTTCGACGGAGCGGCGCAGACCTTCCGCAATCGCCTCGCGCTCCATGGCAATCCCCTCGCCTTGCAGGCGCTTGCGTTCCCGTTCGGCTTCGGCCTCTTTAATCGCCTGGATCTTGGTTGCCTCACCCTTGTTTTCCGCGGCGCGCCGCAGCTGCTGGGACGCCACCACTTCCGACATCGCGTCCGTGATGACGGTCGGGAAATTCACGTTCGTGATTTGGAAACTGTTGATCAGCATGCCCCATTCCTCGAACTGCTTCGCCAAATCGTTTTGGATGTGCGAGGCCAGTTCTTCCTTCTTTTCCAAAATGCCCTCGTGCGTTTCCTTGGCGATATAGGTGCGCATCGAGTTCTCGATGATGGCGCCGATGGACTGGTTCTGATCCTGCAGCGCGTACGTGAAACGCTTGATGCCCTCCTCCGACGAGTTCACGGCGAAAATCAGGTTGGTGGTGATGTCCACGATAACCTTGTCCGCCGACGGGTACTTGCCCGTGATGGAGAAGTTGCGCTGGCGCAGCGACACCGTGTTGGCGATGCGTTCGAAGAACGGAACCTTGAGGTTCAGGCCGGCCGTCATGATGCGGCGGTACTTGCCGAACCATTCGACGACGAGCACGGTGTTCTGCTTTACGATCTTCAGGTTCACGGCGACCAGCACGACGGTGAGCAGGAACAGGAAGGAGAGGATGGTTTCCATAGACGAATTGATATGTTGAAAATATGGCTTATTTCAGCGATTTTGTCAAAGAAAACCCTTCCAAAAACGGCCCGGCTGTGCTAGAGTACCGGCCAGCTCGATATGACTTTGACCCTTCACGCGACCATGGGTGCGGTGATCGGCCATGCGACGGGGAACCCCGCCATGGCCTTCGTCCTTTCGTTTGCCGCCCACCTGCTCGTGGACATGATCCCGCACGGGGACACGGGCCTGTCCGACAACTTCCGCATCCACAAGCGCAACCAAAAGCTGGCCGTGGCCTACGTGGCCGTGGACGCCGTGGTGGCACTGACCCTGGTGCTGCTGTTGGCCACGACGCGCGACATCGGCAGCATGCAGAACTTCGCCTGGGGCGTGATCGGCGGGCTGATGCCCGACTTCCTGGTGGGCGTGTACGAAATCACCAAAACCCCCCTTCTGCGCTGGTTCTACCGCGTGCATTTCTTCTTCCACGACTTCTTCGTGAAGCGCCGCGGCGAGGTGCCCCTGTACTACGCCATCCTGGCCCAGATCGTCTTCGTGGCGTACCTGCAGACCAAGTTGTAACGAAAAACCGGCCTAGGCCGGTTTTTGCGTACGTTCCAACGCATCCAGGATACCGTCGGCCGTGCGTTCCCAGGTGAATTGGGCGGCGCGGCGTTTTCCTTCTTCCCGCAGATACGCCACGGCTTCGGGCATCAGCAAGCATTGGGCGTAGAGGAAGGCCAGGCCTTCGGCGTCCTGGGGCGGACAGAGCAGCCCGGCGTCCCCCACCACCTCGGGCAAGGCGCCGCGGTCGGAACAGATCACCGGCACGCCCTCCGCCATGGCTTCCAACACCGGCAGGCCGAACCCTTCGTCCAAGGACGGGAAGACAAAGGCAGACGCCCCGCGCAACAGCGGCCGCTTTTCTTCTTCCAACACCGGCCCAAGGAAGCACACGACCGGGCCGCCCGCGGCAGGCTGCCACCAGGCATTCACGCGGTCCATGGCCTCACGCACGTCTTCGGCTTTCCACCCCCACTTCCCCGCCAGGAGGAACCGCAGCGTGGCCGCACGTTCGGGGTGGTCGGTGAGGAAGCGGTGGAAGGCGTAAATGACGGTGGTCAGGTTCTTGCGCGGCTCCACCGTGCCGAGGAACAGCAGGTATTCCGGCGGGAGGGCCAGGCGCGTGAGCGGCGGAGTGGCGGACGGCGCGACATCGGACGTTTCAGGCTCCAACGGAACGCCCGGGTACGCAACGGTCGTTTTCTCCTCCGCCTGCGGGTTAAACCGGGCCACGGCGCGGCGCGTCGCCTCCGAAACGGCCACGATGCGGGTTGCGCGAGCCAAAGAACGCGGCACCAACCGCTTGGTGGAAACGCTTTGGGCGTCCGCGTCGGGAAACCAATCGGGCCGGTCAAAAATGGCCAGATCGTGCACAACAACAACGGACGGTCCGCCCCACGCCCACGGCAGGTTCGGTGTGGGCACGAACAGCACGTCCGCGCGCACGGCCTTCAACGCCAGCGGAAACAGCAGATGGCGGGACACGAACGGCACGCGTACCGGATCGGCGGGCAACAGGCGCACGTTCGCACACCCGGCCGTCAGCGACGCCCGCCGGGCGGCGGAAAGCGCCCGCGGCACGAAGACGAAAAACCGGTGCTCTGGCTGGCGCCGAACCAACGCGAACACAGCCGACCAGGCGTAGTGCTCGACGCCCGCACCGACGCCGCCGTCGGCGCCGCAGATGGACCGCGCGTCAATGGCGATGCGCATAGGGGGGGGTTAAAACAGGCGGAGGGCGCCGATGGTGATGGCGAGGACAATCAAGGCGGACGTCGTGACGCCGCCTACGATGGCCGCGATGGCTACGGAACGGCGAATACCGAAGAGAATGGACAGCACGGACGACGTCCACACGCCGGTCATCGGCAGTGGAACGGCGACGAACAGGAACAAGGCCACGGCGCCCCATTTGTCGTACGAGGCGCGGTGTTTGCGCTCCAACGCACGGAAATACCGGTCCATCAGCCGGTGGGCGGCGGGCCAGCGCCGTTCGGCGAATTGCACCACGGGCGGCAGCAGGAGAAACACGAACGGCAGCGGCAACAGGTTCCCCATGATGGCAAGAATGAAGGCGATGGGCGGGGCGAGCTGGAAGACGGTGATCCCAGCCGGCAGCGAGGCACGCAATTCCGTCACGGGCAGGGCGGACAGCAAAAACACGGCGAGTTCCGGCGGCAGGCCGCGCACAGCTTGGATGAGGGTGTCCACCATATCGTGTGGGCGTTAACGGCTGACGTGCGGCCAATCGAAGACCTTGTACGCCCAGGCAGCCAGGGCCTTGGCGTCTTGGAACCGCCCTTGGCGGGAATCAGACCCGAGCACCACGACGATGATTTCCCCGCCGCCGTCCTTGTCGAATACGGCGCCGAAGCAATATCCCGCTTCCGGGAGATAGCCCGTTTTCCCGCCGACAATGCGGTACGGAGGCTCGTTCAAAAACCCGCCGAGCAATTCATTCGTACTGGACAATTCGTATGTCCGCCCCGAGGCGCTCGTAAAGACGGCGTGCGATTGCTCCGTCATGGCGCGGATCAGTTCCACGTCCAGGATCGCATGCAGCATGCGGGCCACGTCCGGCGCGATGGAACGGTTTTCCGGCGACAGCCCGGCTTCGTCCACGAAGGTGGTGGCGCGCAGCCCCATTTCCGCCGCCGTTTCGTTCATGCGGGCGATGAAGTCGGCGTGGCTCAAACCGGACAGGCGCACCAAAGACGCCGTGGCGCTGTTGTCGGAGGCGACCAAGCTGGCTTCCAACAAGTCGCGCACGCGCACGTCGTCGCCCACCGCCACGTGCTGGATGCCGCCCAAGCGCACGTCTTCGGACCGCACGGACGCACGGGCGTTCAAATCCGGCTCGCCCTGCAGGAAAACATAGGCGGTCATCAGCTTGGTGATGCTGCCGATGGAACGCGGGACGTCGGTGTTCTTTTCGAACAGGGTCTCCCCCGTTTCCCGGTCCACCACGATGGCGCTCACGGCCGAAGTGGCGACGCCGATGCTGGTCGGGTCCACCTTCACCGGGCCGCGCCGGGCGTCGTGGGCCATGGGCAACGGCCGCTGGGCCAACGCCAACGCTTCGTACACGCCTGCGGGCGCCGGACGATCCGCCGCCTGGGGCAGCCGGGCGCGCTGTTCCACTACCCCGGCGTCGGGCGGATAGGCCTGCAGCAGGCCCAGGGCGAAGGCCGTTTGAATGAGGAGGCGGAACATCATAGGTCGGACGGGGCGGCGGCCAATTCTTGGACGAGTTGGGTGATGCGTTCGTTTGCGTGCAATTCGGCGTATTGCGGCAGGTCTTCGATGGACGTCAGACCCAAGTGCCGGAGGAAATCAGGCGACACGGTGTAGACGGGCTGCAGGCGCGCGGTGTCTTCCCGTTCTTCGATCAGCCCGCGCACGAGCAGGTTGCGGAGGATGAGCGCGCAGTTCACGCCGCGGATCTGTTCCAACTCCGGCCGCGTGACGGGGCCGCGGTAGGCGATGACGGTGAGGGTTTCCAAGGACGGGCGGGTCAACTCCCCCGCCGTTTCAGCCTTCAAGAACGCCGCCACGGGTTCGGCCGCCGAAGGATTGGTAACGAATTGCAACTGGTCCTCCTGTTCCAACAGATGGATACCGGAGCTGTCCACGTTGAAGCGGCGATGAATGTCGGATACGGCTTCGCGCAACGCGGCTTCGTCCGCGCCAAGCGCCTTGCGCAGCGCAGCAAAAGCCACCGGCTTGGCCGCGGCAAAGAGAATGGATTCGACGGTGGTGGTAAGCATAGGGGGAGGGGCTAATCGTCCGATGCCGTTTCTGTGTCCATGCGTCGGATCATTATATCCTGGAATGCGTCGTCCTGGGCCACGCGCACCGTGCGCTGCTTCACCAATTCGAGCAGGGCGAGGAAACTGACCACGACGTCCACCTTGGAACGCGCACCCTTCATAACGTCGGAAAAGGCGATGCGGGAACGCTCCAGGATGGCGCCGCGGATTTCCTCCATGCGCTGCTGTACCGATACCACCCGTTCCAGGGACTGCTGATGCAGGGCGAGAAACGGCTCCAGGCGTTTGAGCAGCTGGGCGAAGAGGTCGCGCAGCGTGTCGGGTGTGACGCCCTTGGGCGGGGCGAACCCTTCCTTGCGTGGCGGCACCAGCGGCTTTTCCCGGGCGAAAAGCGGGCGCGCGCCGTACAGGGCTTCCACGTGGGCCGAGGCGTCGGCAAAGAACTTATACAGCCGCAGCTGGTCGGCCAGGCGGTTGGGGTCCTCGGCCTCCGGTTCGGGCGCGGGCAGAATGGCGCGGGATTTGAGCAGCAGCAGGCGGGTGGCCACCACCAGGAAGTCGGCCAGCTCGTCCGTGGGCACGTCATGCGCCTCCAGGTACGCCAAATAGTCGCCGGCAACCTTGGCCAGCGACACGTCCGTAATGGGCAGTTTTTCCCCTTCCACCAATTCCAACAGCAAATGCAGGGGGCCGGAGAACCGATCGGATGCCACTTCAAACGCCATAACGGACCCATTCTACCGGCCCCTCCCCCGCGCCGCAAACGCAGGAAAAAACCGCCCTTTCAGGCGGTTTTTCGCTACGGCCTCAACCGTTGCACGTCACGGGGGAAAATCGTGGCTTCCTTGATGTTCGGCAAGGACAGGATGTTCTGCGTGAGGCGCTGCAGGCCGATGGCCCAACCGCCTTCCGGGGGGATGCCGTATTTATGCATCATCAGGTAGTCCTCGAAGTCGGCCGGGTCCAGGCCCTTGTCCCGCAGCCGCTGGACCTGTTCGTCGTAGCGGTTGATGCGCATGCCGCCGGACGTGATTTCGCTGCCGAAGCCGATCAGGTCGAACGTCAGCGTGTTCTCCGGGTTTTCCGGGTCCGGCTTGGCGTAGAACGGCCGCTTCTTGGCGGGCCAGTCCGTGACGAAGACGAAGCCGGAACCGTGTTCCTTCGGCCCCCATTCGGTGGACAGCCAACGCTCGGCGGCCGGGGACAGGTCCGGTTCGTTCGTTTCGTCGATGCCCGTTCCCTGCTTGTACAGCTCCAGGGCCTGCTTCAGCGTGACGCGCGGGAAGCGCTCGCCCACCGGCGGCAGCGTGGCTCCCAACAACGCCAGGTCCTCGGCGCATTCACGTTCCACCGTCGCGAGCATCTCGCGCAAAACGGCTTCTTCGTGGTCCATGAGCTCGTCCTGGGACTCCACGAACCCAAGCTCGAATTCCAACTGGTTGAACTCGGTCAGGTGGCGGGACGTGCCGAACTTCTCGGCGCGGAAGGAATACGACAGGCCGTAGACACCCTCGTACACGCCCATGGTGACCTGCTTGTACAGCTGGGCGCTCTGCGCAAGCGTGGCTTGGCGGCCGTAATATTCCACGTTGAAGAACTCCGCCCCGCCCTCGCTGGCGGCACCGGCCAATACCGGGAAGAAAATCTCGGTGAACCCCTGGCGATGCATGTACGCGCGGAAGCCGCGCACCAGGGCCGCCTGCACGCGGAAAATGGCGCGCTGCTTGAGATTGCGCAGCGTGACGACGCGGTTGTCCAACAGCGTGTCCAGGTTCACGTCCATGTCCGGCTTGCTGATTTCCACTGGCAGGACGTCTACCACGGGCGACAGGATCTCCAACGTTTCGGCCTGGATTTCCACTTCCTTGGCGTTCGGGTCCTTGGATTTCTTTTCCACCACCGTGCCTTCCACCTTCAGCACGGTTTCCAACTGCAGGCCCTTCAGCTGTTCCAACTGGGCGGGCGTCAACACGACCTGCACCAAGCCCGTGCGGTCGCGCAGGATGGCGAAACCGAAGTTCTTGAGGTCGCGCAGACGGTGCAGCCAACCGGCCACGACGACTTTTTCCCCAAGCTTGGACGGGAGGGCGGAAACGAGAATGCGGCCGGTCATACTTACGGGGTGAGGCGGTTAATCAAACGCGGGAACGGGATGCTTTCGCGCACGTGGGGCAGGCCGCAGATCCAGGTGACCAGGCGTTCCAGGCCGTAGCCGAAACCGCTGTGCGGCACGCTGCCGTATTTGCGCAGGTCCAGGTACCACTGGAACGGTTCCACCGGCAGGTTGTGTTCCTTGATGCGCTTCAGGAGCTCGTCGTAGTCGTCTTCGCGCTGGGAGCCGCCGATCACTTCCCCGTAGCCCTCGGGGGCCAGCAAGTCGGCGTTGAGCACGTAGCGCGGGTCGGCCGGGTCGCGCTTCATGTAAAACGCTTTCACCACGGCCGGGTACTTCTCAATGAAGATCGGCCGATCGTACTGCTTGGTGAGGATGGTTTCGTCGTCGGCGCCCAGGTCGTCCATCGAACCGATGTCGCTGCCGAGTTCCTTCAGCTTGGCCACCGCCTCGGCATGGGTCAGGCGCACGAACGGGGCCTGGACCTTTTCCAGCGCGGCAACGTCGCGTTCCAACACCGCCAGCTCCTTGCGGTTTTTTTCTAGCACATCCTTCACGATGCGGCAGACCAGTTCTTCCTGCGTCTTGAGGTTCTGTTCGTGGTCGGCGAAGGCGGCTTCGGCGTCCATCATCCAGAACTCCGTGAGATGGCGACGGGTCTTGGACTTTTCCGCGCGGAACACCGGGCCAAAGTCGAACGCCCGGCCCACGCTCATCACGGCCGCTTCCAAATACAACTGGCCGGACTGCGACAAGTACGCCTTGCCCAGGTCGAAATAGTCCATTTCGAACAGTTCCGTGGTGCCTTCGCAAGCGTTCGGTGTCAGGATGGGCGCGTCGATTTTGATGAAGCCATTTTCGGCGAAATACGCGTACGTGGCGTTGATGATGGTGTTGCGCACGCGCTGGATGGCCCACTGGCGCTCGCTGCGCAGCCACAGGTGGCGCATATCCAGCAGGAAGTCCGGCCCGTGTTCCTTTTTGCCGATGGGGTAGTCGTCCGGGGCCACCTGGATGGCGGAAAACGACGTGCCATCGAGTTCGAAGCTCCCCGGCTGGCGGCCTTCCTTCACCTTTCCCGTTACGCGCACGGAGGATTCGATGCGGATGCCGTTCAGGGCGTCCCACTGGTCGGCCGGCAGGTTGGCGGCCGAATACACGATTTGCACGCGGCCGGAGCCGTCGCGCAGCTGCAAAAAGAAAATCTTGCCGCTGGAACGGAAATTGTACGCCCAACCCTGGAGGGCGATTTCTTGGCCAAGATACGCGGAAATTTCCTCAATACGGACGGGGGTCATAGCAGGTCGGTTCCATGCGGAAAAACGGGGAATCAAGCCGGTTCAGTGTAGCAAATGGCTTAAATAATGCACGCCCCACGCAGCGAATTGGCCGGGATCGTGGGAAAGTGGGACGTCATGAGGGATTCCACGGCCTCGTGGAACTCCGCTAGAGCCGGGCCGGGCAGATGCGGGCGCAGTTGGGCTTCGAACCCGTGTTCCATGGCGTAGCGCAGCAGTTTCAACGCCTCGTCCGTGAGGGCGCGGGAGGCGAACCATTGTTCTTCCTGCCCGTCGGCGCAGGCGCGGCACACCACCCCGCCCTTCAACGCGTGCCAGCGGTACGTGCCCGGGGCGATGACGGTGCGGCAGGCGAGGCACCGGCCGAACTCCGGACGGTAACCGGACACGGCCAGCAGTTTGAGGGCGAAGGATGCCAGCAGGAACCCGGCGCGTTCGGAGGTAAGGGGC